>CAISJE010000171.1 GCA_903885635.1 uncultured bacterium | reverse complement strand
TAATTATTATCATGTTTTATTAAAAGGTTTTCGCCGATTAGATTTTTTAAAATTGGTTTGATTTCTGATTCGTCAAGCTCGGCGATTAACGCAATCTCCTCAAGCGTAAATCTGTTCAACCTTTTGCATAACTTTTGTATTCGGTCTTTCATTTAATATCTCCTTTAAAATATATTCGTCAATCTCTTTGAGATTATTTGTCTTGGCAAGTTTTTCAATTTTGTTAATCAACTTTATTATCTGCCTGAATTGATTTGACTGGACTGATAAGTATTCAATTGCACCATCGCTGAATTTAATATCAGATAACTGAGAAATAATTTCAGAAATATCCTGCTGATTAAAATGTTCAAACTTTAATTTTTCAAAAATTCTGTCTTCAAGGTGTTTGTATCGTGATATTTTCTTATCTGCCATTCCCATTCCGACAAGCACTATCGGAGAACCAGTTATGTCATGTAAATCCCTCAAGGTTTCGACTGTGCTTTTTTCTATTAAATAATCAATTTCATCAACAATAATAATTTTAGGATTTGTTTTCAAATTCTGTTCTATCAGATTAAAAGTTTCCTGCGTATGGAAAAATGGAACCTCACCGAGTTCTTCAGCTATTTCTGATAAAAGCCATCTGCTTGTCATTCCTTGATTTGCCCTGACATAGACTGCATCGTTGTTTGTCGCCCACCATAAAATTGTTTGAGATTTCCCAAGCCCATGTCCTCCGTAAACAAGTGCCATTTTGGGAATATTCGCAGGGCATTTTTTTAAATTCTCCATAAGTGCCACAAAGTTTTTTACGTTTTTTGTTCTAATAAATGCTTTTTTCATAATTTAATCTCCGTATAAATTGTTGTATTCATCACTTCTGATATAGGTTGTAAGCCAATGTCTGTCCTCAGAGTTGCTGCAGCCATGTTTCATTAGCCATTCGTATTTTTCATAATCCGAAGCGAAGATTTTCTTGCTAATCTGTTCTTCTCTCGGCGTTTGCTTTTTCGGTTTCAACTCAATTACGTTAGTAGGTTTAACTAATATCGGTTCTTCATCAAGCTGAGTTTCTAAAAACTTAAGCTCATCTGTCGGAAGATAATTTTTAACGGCTTTCAGTGTTTTATTTTTAAGCCTTTTTTGCTTTTGGATTTTTTGTTTGAAGTCTTCCATATCTTTAACTGTTCCGAGGTGATATGCCATCGGGTGAACTTTGGTTTCACGTTTTGCGACACAGATAAATTCGCCTTTGGTGGAATAAACATGAACTTTTGAAAGGTCAAATAAACTGTATCTAATATTTACCATTTCTCTCAAACCTAATATCGAATCACTTCTGTAGTGCATTCCAAGGAAGGTTATTCCGTGCTTATTTATTGTTCTTGTTTCAGTTTTCATCATCAAATCGTCTAATGCCGATATATTTATTTTCTGTTTCTGGACGCTGTTTAATACTTCTTTAATCGTCATTTCAGGAGCGTTTGGGCAGGGCTTTGAATTGTGATATTCAATCCAACAATTTATTAATTTTATTGCTTCCTGTATCGTAGGAATTTTTCCGCCTGTGGTTTTTAAGTGTAATTCCCTGTGAAATTTTTCTCCACGCTTCATCCAAGCGGGTTTGTTCTCGATAGAGGTTCCTGTATAACTCGGCATTAATTTTTCAAACTCTTCTTGAAATTCTAAAAAGAAACGCTCAATGACTTTTGCACGTGCGTTGTAAGGTTTTGCAAAAACTGATTTGATTCCTAAATTTTCATATACTCCATTAAACCCGGATTCCTCAAAATTACAGTTCTGAAAATACTTTGCCCTAAATGCTCGTCCGTTATCCTGATAAACTATTTTAGGAATAAGCCCAAGATTAATAATTGCATTTCTAAGAGCAGAAGCTATGCATTGAGTATTTTCTGTCATCATAATTTCATAACCGATAAGTGCAGTTGATTTCCAATCTAAAAAGCCTACGAGAATTGCTCTTGTAGGCTTGCCCGTGAATGGATTTATTACTTGGAAATTTAGAACATGTCCATCGGCTATTAGTACATCCCCGACTTCAAGTTTTGAAATATCTCTTTCGATATAGGCTTCCACTTTATCGTGGTATGCTTTTTCACCTTCACGGATTAATGTCCATCTGTCAAAATTGTGTTTTCTGAAATTTTCCGCATATCGTCTGAAAGTTATTATTGAGGGAATATTTTGTACCTCATTATTTTTTAAAATTTGTATTGTTAAACTTATTGCTTTTCCTATGCTGAATTTATTCGGGTGCAGGAGGAATTTTAAAAAGATATTAATCATTTCATCTGTAAGAATAGTTTTATGATTATTTATACTTGAATATTTATACTGAGGGACAAGGTATTCCCAAGTTCCAAATTCATCATAAGTCAGC
>CAISJE010000170.1 GCA_903885635.1 uncultured bacterium | reverse complement strand
AGCAGACAAGCAGACAAGCAGACAAGCAGACAAGCAGACAAGCAGACAAGCAGACAAGCAGACAAGCAGACAAGCAGACAAGCAGACAAGCAGACAAGCAGACAAGCAGACAAGCAGATTATAGCACAAACACAGCCTTAAGTCAAGTAAATTTTAGGATTTTAGCACAAAAGGCAATGACTTTGGCGGAAATGCTTATTACGGTTGGAATAATCGGAGTAATCGCAGCAATAATATTACCCACAACGCTTAAGGCTGTGGATTCTTGGATATTTTCCAGTTCTAATGCTGTATTTTTATCAAAATTAAAAGAGGCGACCAATCAAATGAATTTGAATAGTTCGCTTACGGGATATGCAACAAACGATGCATTTGTGGATGAGTTTTCAAAGTATGTAAAAATAGCAAAGAGATGTACATCATCAAACCTCAACGAATGTTTTGTATCAAGATTTACAACCAGTACCAAAGCAATAAACGTGGGCACTTCCTTGATGACCGGAGCTGACTTGGGTCAAATAGCAAATACGTCCACTTTATCTGGTTTGGTGTTGCTAGACGGAACAACTATATTGATGGCGTATTCGCCTATTTGTGACATTAATGCAAGTGTGTATAACACATCAGAAGATAAAACAACGTGTATGGCACTACTTTATGATGTAAACGGTAAAAATCCTCCAAATAAAATGGGGTCGGATATACAAACCCTCAACGCGAGTGTATCATCGTGTGATATCCGAGTGGGTACATTATGCGTGGCATCAGGTGATACAACACCTGTTTCAATCAACACATGTAGTGATTCTACTTGGGATACAAATCTTACAGCGAATACATATTGTGCCAATAACTATTGGGCAGGGGCAAAGAAATCATGTTCTGCTCAGGGCATGAGATTGCCATCTATAACCGAACTAAACACAATCTACACAAACAGAGCCACCATCAGTGGACTCAATAGTGCCGCTAACTACTGGTCCGCCACTGAGTACAATACAAGTATGGCATGGTTCCAGAGTTTTGCTACTGGGGGTCAGTACGGCACCGTCACCAGCTCCTTCAAGGGCTTCGGCCACACTGCGCGGTGCGTCAGATCCTGAAATACCCGCATAGGGACATTTTCTACGGCTCAATCTTTCGCCTTGAAAAGCAGTCAATTCAGGATGACGCGATGTTGGATTTTTTGTTTTTTTGTTGTCGGTGCGGTTAAATCCGCACCCTACTTCACTTTACGTCATTGCGAGGCGAGGGGGGTTATACCTTGCTTAACAATCACTAGAAATATCTGAGTTGGTAACTCGTAATGACGTAAAACCACTATACAAGTGTAGATTTTTCTTGCGCACTTTATGGTTAATTAAAAGGTACCTTGAGTTGTTACCTAATTATTAAAATTATAGAAGATTTGGGATAAAAAAAACCACTCTTTTGATAGAGTGGGTCGTTTTCTGCATCCTAATGGTCTCTTTTTAGTGTTTATATTTAGGAGTTTATATTTTCGGGGTTAATGATTTCTTGTTTGCTATTTAGTGTTTCATCTACACTTAAATCTACTTTTTTATTATGACACATTTTTTTGATTTGTCAAGCCCTTGAGTGCATTATTTTTATAAAACTTTATTTATTTGTTGATATTGGTGTTTTTGGCGGAGTTGCGTGATTACAAAACTTAACACTTTTTGTACCTTCACCGAAAATATGTTAAAATATCGTTAAAGGTTGGTTTTTGATGATTGGTGAAAAGGGTGAAAGTTTAATATCGGATTTAAAATCTCAGGTCAAAAAAGTGTTAAATTCGACTAATTTATATCAATACAAGGGTTCTGTGTCGAAGTTATTGGGATTGACGGTTGAGGTTAAATTGCCGGGGTTGAAAATCGGCGATTTATGTTATATCGAGACACAAGGTGGTGAAAAAAAAGCGGCGGAGGTTGTCGCCTTCAAAGGTGATGCGGCACAGTTGTTGTTGCTGTATGACGGTGCTGGGATAGGTCAAGGGAGCTTGGTGCAGAGCATGGGCAAGCAGATAACAATTCCTGTGGGGGATTTTCTGCTCGGACGGCTTATAAACCCGATGGGTGAACCGATTGACGGGCGTCCGCTTGATACAATGGGTGCGAAATGGATTCCGATTGAGGGTAGTCCGCCTGATGCGTTTGAGCGGCCGATTATTGACACGATGTTTTCAACAGGCGTAAGGGCTATTGATTCTTGCTTGACGTTGGGTGCAGGTCAGCGTATGGGGCTTTTTGCGGGTTCTGGGGTGGGTAAAAGTACCATGCTTGGGATGATTGCGAGAAATTCCGATGCTGATGTGAACGTCATGGCGTTGATTGGAGAGCGTGGACGGGAGGTTAAGGAATTTATTGAGAATTCTTTAGGACCTGAAGGGATGAAAAAATCTGTTTTGGTTTGTTCGACCGGGGATCAACCGCCTTTAATCAGGCAAAAATGTTTGCTTACTGCGACTGCGGTGTGTGAGTATTTTAGAGACCAAGGCAAAAAAGTTTTTTTAATGACTGATACGATAACCCGTTGTGCAATGGCTGGTCGTGAGGTTGGGTTGTCAATCGGCGAACCGCCGACAATGAAAGGTTATCCGCCTTCGATTTTTTCTTGGCTGCAAAAGGCACTTGAAAGAACAGGCAACAGCAAAAAAGGTTCTATAACTGCGCTTTATACTGTTTTAATGGAGGGTGACGATATTAATGACCCTGTTGTTGATACTGTTCGTGGGATTGTTGACGGACATATTTTCTTATCGAGAAAGGTTGCGGAGATGAATCATTATCCTGCGATTGACGTTTTGGGGAGTATTTCGAGATTGGCGACAGAAATCACGACTGAGGAGCAAAAAGAGGCGGCGGCGAAGATGCGTAAAATCCTTGCCATTTACCGGGAGAATAAGGATTTGATTGACGTTGGGATGTATCAGCAGGGAACAAATTCAAGACTTGATACTGCGATAGAGATGATGCCGCAAATTAATGCTTTTTTACAGCAAAAAACGGCTGATAGCGTAAATATGGATACTACAATATCGACTTTAATTTCTATGATGGAGCATGTGGATATTTAATTGATAAAAATATTTTTTATACCACTTGAAAAAAGGTTTTTAATCAAGTATAATGTTAGTAAGGCAAATTAATGAAAAAATTTAATTCACAATACACTAAAGAAGCTTTGGAGCAATTTAAAGAACTTGATGAAAGCAATCAGGACAAAATCTTAGAAGCCGTAAGAATTTTTGAATATATTGGCACAAGTTACAAAAATATAAACAGCTTGGGTAACGGATTATTTGAATTAAAACCGAGCGGGGTAAGGGCATATTTCATGTATGCACAAAACAAGATTATAATTATAGGACTTATAGTTTTAAAGAAAACACAAAAAGCACCAAAAAGATTTATAGAACAAGCGATAAGAAATATAGAAAATTATAAAAATAAGGAACTTAAAAATGACAACAAATGATGATTTAATAAACACTTTGCCATCTGCAAGGAAAGAAAAAATAATAGCGAATTCCGACAAAGAGATTTCAAAATGGGGCGGAAAACGAAGTGGTGCAGGTAGAAAGCCCACCAATGGAGTTGTGCTTGAATTTAGAATTAACGTAAGCCAACAAGAAAAAGAGTTTATAAATTATGCAAGGGAACATCACATTAATTATAAAGAATTAATGCGAGGATGATTTTGTCGACTCTATTTCTTTGCTTTTGAGGGTGCGGAATAATTCCTCCGGAAACATGAATAATTGTTAAAATCATGTACTTTTTGCCTTGAATTTGGTATACTTAAATAGTTACAGATATTGAATTTGAGGTGGATTATGAGTATAAAAAATGACACGGGTTTGAGT
>CAISJE010000169.1 GCA_903885635.1 uncultured bacterium | reverse complement strand
CTCGTAACCTCGTGTCGAAAAATTTTCCTCGTCGTCGACAAGTCGACACCCTCCATTCTAAGGCTCGCAAACTCGCCAAGAAGAGGAGCTGCCGCAAGTGAGGAGGAGGTGCGAACGCCTATTGCTAAAGGATTTTGACCTTAATTGATTTCTGGTGATTAGTTACAAAATGTGCATATATATATTTACAGTTTTTTACAATACAAATTGAACGACAATGTTGCCACAAAGCGTATAATGTGTTAGAATAAAAAATATAGAGTTAAATTAAGAGGTAAGCATGGCATCAATAATAGATTCTTTTAGAGAAACATTTAGTGATAATTTATCTTTTTTGAAAATTTCTATTTTATCAATTCCTGTTTATTATTCTTATCAGGCTTATGTAAATGCAAAAAATGATTACTCGGGGTTTTTTTGGTTGGCAAGTCTAACGTTGTTTTTTTTATTTGGGGTGTTGATAAATGTTACCAATAGAGTTTTGAATGAACAAGATTCTGTATTTCCCTCATTAAATCCATTTAAGTTGGCATTTACGTCATTAAAAGGAATTATTGCAATTGGACCTCTGACTTGGATTTCGTGTGCGTTGGCTAATTATGTTTGCTCTTTTATTAATATAATTCCTTGGTTGGATATTACATTAAAAACTCTTATATGGCTTGTTGCCGCAGCTATAAGTGTTACGGCATTTCTTATGTTCGCGACAAAAGAAAAAATTACCAATGCCTACAATATAAAACTACTTTTTGACAAAGCTGGTGATATGATTGTTGTGCTAGTATTTTTCATATTTCAATTGCTTGTTATAAATCTCCCGACAACGGTTTTTATCGGATATACATTACTTGTTTTGTTCGGTTTTGGACCTGTTCTTAACGCTTTTATAGCAATTGCCTTCGTTTTTAATATTGCAGTAACCGGTCATTATCTGGCGCAAGTTCATTATGAAATATTTAGTTATGAAAAAATTAACTTTTGACCATTTCTCGAAGTTTTTTTAGTTGGTCACGAATTTGTGCTGCGCGTTCAAAATCGAGTATTTTGGCGGCTTTGTGCATATCTTTTTCCAATTTTTCAATCAACTTTGGTAAATCTTTTGTGCTTATACCCATATCAATCATTTCTTCCGCGACAATATCTTCAAAATTTCTATAACTTGCAACGAGTGAAAGTAGATTATTTCCTATCGGTTTTTTAATCGTTTGAGGAATAATCCCGTACTTTTTATTATGTGCAATTTGAATTTCGCGTCTGCGGTTGGTTTCATCGATTGCTTTTCTCATAGAATCCGTTATTTTATCCGCATACATAATCACTTCCCCACAAGCGTTTCTCGCAGCACGCCCCGTTGTTTGGATTAAACTTGTTTCGCAGCGCAAGAACCCTTCTTTGTCCGCATCCATTATCGCAACGAGCGAAACCTCTGGGATATCTAGCCCTTCTCTCAATAAATTTACTCCGATTAGAACATCAAACTCGCCCAAGCGAAGGTCACGCAGGATTTCGACACGTTCTAAAGACTGAATTTCACTGTGCAAATATCTAACCTTAACACCTTGTTGAAGAAAATAATCACACAAATCCTCCGCCATTTTTTTTGTCAATGTCGTAATCAAAACCCGTTCGTTTTTTTCTTCACGGATAGTAATTTCTTTTATCAAATCATTGATTTGTGTTTCAATAGGCCGAACAGAAATTTTCGGGTCGATAAGTCCTGTTGGTCGGATAATTTGTTCAATGAGTTGAGTTGACGTTTGTCTTTCAAGCTCGGCAGGCGTTGCCGATATATATATTTTTTGGTTAACTCTCTCAAAAAATTCTTTCTCTTTCAAAGGTCTGTTATCCTTTGCACAAGGCAGCCTAAACCCGTATTCAACCAGTGTTTCTTTTCTTACGGCATCGCCTCTGGACATTCCTTTTAGTTGGGGGAGCGTGACGTGAGATTCATCGATTACGGTCAAGAAATCCTCTTGAAAGTAGTCTAAAAGGGTTGAGGGCGCGGAGTCTTGAGGGCGGCGTTCAATAATTCTCGAATAATTCTCAATCCCTGAACAATATCCCATTTCTTTTATCATTTCAAGATCGTAATTTACTCTTTGCTCAATTCGTTGGGCTTCGATTAATTTATTCTGCAAATTCAACTCTGCCAAACGGTTTTTGAGTTCTTGCCTTATTAATTTTATTGTTTCGTCTACATTTTCGTCGTAGGAAAGATAGTGAACTGCTGGATAAATCGTAGTTTTTTCGGGACTTTCAACAATTTCACCTGTGACGTTATCAATTTTAACAATTTTTTCTATCTCATCCCCGAAAAAATAAATTCGGGTGATAATTTTCTCATAAGACGGCATAATTTCGACAATGTCGCCTCTTGCCCTAAAAGTTGAACGCTCAAGTACCAAATCGTTTCTTGAATATTGTGTACTGACTAAATGGCGCAACAAATCCTCTCTTGAAATTGTATCGTTAACAGAAAGTGTAATGGCACCTTTAAAATAGTTTTCGGGTAAACCTAAACCATAAATACAGCTTACGGAAGCAATAATTATCACATCGTTTCTCTCATAAAGGCTTCTCGTTGTGTTGTGCCTGAGCCTATCTATTTCTTCGTTTATGGTTGCACTTTTTTCTATGTAGGTGTCAGTTCTCGGGATATATGCCTCGGGTTGATAGTAATCGTAATAACTTATGAAATACTCAACCGCATTGTCGGGAAAAAGTTCCTTAAACTCATTATAGAGCTGTGCAGCTAAGGTTTTATTGTGGGCGATAATCAGGGTTGGTTTTTGAATTCGTTCAATAACGTTTGCGATAGTAAATGTTTTCCCCGAACCTGTGATACCAAGCAGGGTTTGGGCATCATCACCCTTATTAACTCCCTCTACCAGTTGCTCAATAGCCCTTGGCTGATCGCCCGAAGGGCTGTATTTTGCATGTATTACGAATTTATTTCTCATAAGGTAATAATAACATATTTGTGCAGATATTTCGAGATACAAAACTTAATAATTCAGGACAACAAAAATTCTGATTAAAAGTGCAACACCTTTCAAATACAATAGAATTGAAAGGAATAGGCACATGAAAAAGACATATGAGCAATTAAATGATAAAGATAGGCATCAGATGGAATTATTAATTAATCAAGGGATGTCGT
>CAISJE010000168.1 GCA_903885635.1 uncultured bacterium | reverse complement strand
TTTTTGACCTCTGCAATTTCCAAATCTTCTTCGTCAAAGCCATAATTTTTTATAAAATATTCTTTTGAAAATTTGACGCCGCTTTCAGTTAGCACTTTGTCTCTTTGGGCAAGATTTAAATCAACATCTTCAATTTCATACATTTCAAACTGCGGAATATCTTGGTTGCTGAAATTCAATTCATAAATCCATTTGATTAGCTGATTGATGGTTTTTTCAACCAATTTCTTGTCGGCATCAACAATGTCTGCTCTGACACCCATATGAGTTTGACTTGCAGCATAACTTCCAGTGCTACCGATTTCTGTTGTAAGAGTCTGCCCCAAAATTGCTTTTGAAACTTCAGCATTCATCTTGTCTATTAATTTTTCAAATATGTCAGCAGATGATGACTTTTCAGCCTCTTGAATTTCAACAGAACTGTCATCGGGGATGACGGCAATTGCATCTTGAAGCATATTTTCAAGCAAATCTGCGAGCGTGTCAGTCTCTTCTTTCGACGCTCCTCTTGGGTGTTTGCCAACTAAATGCGGCATTCCGTATTTTTCAGTAAAGATAACCCAGAACTTCATTCCGCCTTTTTTGAAAGTAACGGGCCAGAAAACACGAGAAAGAACTCGTTCGCCATAAGGGTTATCGTAGCTTGCATTGGACTGAGGACAGAGGAACTTTTTATCGGGTAAGTCTTCGCCCCAGTAATTTTCCTTGGTTCTAAATTTCAAATTATTTTCTTCATCAAAACAAAACCACTCAGGTGGTTTCGCCTTTACATCTGCCGGCAGAATAAGATTTTCATCTTTTTTCCACAACACTTCGATAGGCTGAAAACCAAAGAAGGCTGAGTCTAAAATATCATTGATTAATTTGTTTATATCGAGTTTTTTAAATAAATGCTCTAAATTCTCTACGTTTTTATCTTTATCTAGTCCACGATTGATTTCCCACTCAAGCGACAATACGCCCGACTTTCTTGATTGTACGCAGGCAAAAACGTGAGCATCACAAAGTAATTCTCTGTAAATCCTCATATCCTTGCCCTGTTTTCTCAAAACTGGATCGGGGTCTGGTAACATATAACCTAATGAATAAAAATTTAGTGAACGTTTGCGCGTTGCAATTTCATCTGCAAGTCCTTGTTTTGTATTTTTATTTTCCAATAAATTCTTTTCCATGTGAAACTTTCTTTTGTTTGTTGTTTAAAATGCGTTTAATACCTTTTTAACGCTTTTTAAAAACGGCTTTTACCTGTAGTTTGGTATATGAGGTGGTAAACTTACGGAGAGGCCTCTTTAAATCGCTGTCAGAAGTTTTTAACTAAGTCAATTGTTTCTCTCCTCTGTCGAGTTTCGATGTTTATCGCACCTGCATTGCTGCTACAGGCAAATAGTGCCAATGCTAACGCCCAAAATCTATCAGCGTGCCCGTTCACTTCTGAGCTGTTTGCATCAAATCGAATGTTGCCGGCGGCTGTTGTGACTCTTCTTATCGAGTGCAGGTCTTCTCTGACATCGTGAGAGTTTGGGATAAAAACACTTTTATCTTCAAAATTAATTCTCAAATTATAAGCAAGCTCTTCTTTTACCTTGTTTGTAAAACTAATTGCCTCGACTCGATATTGCCCGAATTTGCGTTGAGCAGTTTCAGCCAATTGCATTCCTAATCCTGTTGAATCGATACAGCACCTTCTGAGCTTAGGGTGCTTTAATATATTTGATAAGATTTCTTCTTGAATATGAAAAGGCGTTTTTTCAAGGATTTTGATTTTTCTGGTATATTTAGTGCGTTCGAAAACTTCTAAAACCCAAATTACTGTTAAATCTTTTTTTCTACCAATGTCCATCCCAACGTACAAGTCGCCTTTGACCTCATCAAGTGATTTTAAAAGATCCTCATATTCGCAAGGCGAAATTAGGTCGTAAGGTAAAAAAGCACAAGCTTCATCAATAGCTACGCAGCAATATTCTTGCAGCCATGTGTATTCGTCAAAGCAATTTGCTTTTTGTTCGTCAACCCAAGCTTGACGTTCTTCTTCCGTTGCAGGTCGACCGAAGATTTTATCCACCAATCCCTCTTTAACGGCTAATTGGATGGAAGTTTTATGCAATGACCATTTTAATATTCCCTTTAAAACTTGCTGAATAAATTTGAAGAACAGACAGCTTTGCCCGTTATGAGTAGATAAAATGCGAAGTGGGAATCCCCAAGTAACGCAAGGCTTCGCCGCTTTCCAAAGTTCAAACGGGTTGTTGTGGTGTGCAAATTCATCTAGAACAACTTTTCCGCCCTTACTTCTGAAGCCTTTAGGATTCGAACTCAATGCGTGAATTTTGGTTCCATTAGCAAATTCGATTACAAGTGCTTTAACATCTTTTTCCGAATCAATGATAACTTCGCCCAATGAACTTGCAGCAACATGGAATAATTTTACCCACTGTTCGCAGTAGGAAATATATTCCTTGGCTGCACTTTCATCAGCAGATGAAAACCAAACCGCCGGTACTTTTTTGTAAATGCAGTCTCTGACGTCTTCATAGCTTTGAACGTAAGTCGCACCAATACGCCTTGATTTCTCCCAAATTTTAATGGGCGAATCATCATTGAGCCAACGCTGTTGATATTCTAAAAAATAGTTATTTAGATTCATTCGGTCTTAATCCTAAAATTTCAGATTCAATTAACTTGATAACATCTTTGCTTATGCCTTTTTTAGGTGCTTTTTTAGCAGCATTTATTATGACAATATCTTCGTATTCTTTGACTTTTGTTATCATTGGCAACATTTTCATAAAGGCATACATTCTTCCTGGGTCGACTTTTTCACCTTTTTCAAAAGATTCTTCAATCGTAGCCATTAATTTTCTTGCAAAATTATATAAATCTTCATGAAACATTTGTTTTGATTGAACATATTGTTGCTTTTGGGCATCCCAATTACCGTCGCATTTCCAGTGTCGAACGGTTTTTTCATTAACCTTAAGCTTTGATGCTATTTCTTCAATGGTCATTTGGTCTACGACATAAAACCTTTCAGCATCGGCAATTAACATATGCTTCTTAGTCAAGGTTTTCCTCCATTTTTTCGATTTTAGATTTTAACGTTCGTAGCTCTAGGACAATTGAATTTAATCTATTCGTCGATACCAATGCTTTTTCAGTTTCAAGTTTTGTCAGGTCTTCTTCATAAGGATTCAAAAGTGAGCGGATTAAAATAACAAGTCCGGAAGCTTCGGTATCGAGTGCTCTAAACTTTTTCTTTAACTCGGCCAGTTGTCCTTGAAATTGCATTTTTTCAATATTCATTTATTTTACTTACCTCTTTCTTTAATATCGGGCACCAGTAGTTCGTATCAATTTTGTTTTCAATTCGCGACAAAAGTGCCGCATGG
>CAISJE010000167.1 GCA_903885635.1 uncultured bacterium | reverse complement strand
TCGCACACTCGCGTTGAAATCCTATCCTCGTCGTCGACAAGTCGACACCCTCCCTTCTAAGGCTCGCAAACTCGCCAAGAAGAGGAGCTGCCGCAAGGGAGGAGGAGGTGCGAACGCCTATAATTAGTTTTTACACAGCCTCCTCGCAAGGACGCAAAATCGCCGTCATTGCGAGACGCTAAGCGCCGAATGCGACCAAGAATATCCACCGAAGCAATCCCTTTCGGGCACTCTTTTCCACGTCATGCTGAACTTGATTGACTTCTTTCCAGTGAATTACGTTAGTTAGATCCTGAAATACCCGCATAGGGACATTTTCTACGGCTCAATCTTTCGCCTTGAAAAGCAGTCAATTCAGGATGACGTAATGTTGGAGCTATCCCTTCATACCTCTGTTCAGCCAAATCCTCACGTAATAATTATCATCGTTTTTCAATTTTTCTTTAAGCCCCGCAAGCTTTGGGTTATCAATTTTGTTTAATATTTTCGCCGTTTTTTCCCGTATCGTATAATCGTAAAATTCGCCTGTTTTTAAAAGTATATCTTTAATAAGCTCAAAATCTATGCTGTTAATAATATTAAATAATGCCTCCAAACACCAATATAGCTGAAAATTTCGCTTACTTATTACGTATTGCTTGCTTTGTAAATCAATTTTTTCAATCTCGTCCATAATCCAACTAATTTTTTCGGGCAGTTTATTGCAAAGATATGTTCCAAACTCTGTATTTTTAATCAATTGACTTCCGACAATTTGCCTGCAAACATTCCCATTAATATCCATAATTCCTTGGAGGAGAATGTCGAAAATTTTTCCATCATTAAAAAAAGTCCAATATTGACAGTTTTGGGCTAATTCGTTAATTTTAAATGCTACAGCTTCTCGGATTTTTCCATCCTGACCAATCAAGTTTGAAACTAAAAGTTGAGCATCTTCTTTTGATTTTATTTCAGTTAATTTTAGTGTTGCAATTTGTTTTTCTACTATTTTGTCCGAACTCAGAAATTGGATAAGTGCTTGATAATCGTACTCATTTTCGCTCATTTTCATCGCAGTATTAAAATCTGTCTCAAAAGTAGTATCTAAAGTATCATTCAAATTTTCATCCTCTTTTTTTCTAACATAAATATATCATAAATAGGGATGAAAACTTTAAGAAAAATAGTTTTAATGTAGGATAATAAAGATAAAATTTCAGTTATACTTGAACAAGGAGATATTTATGGATAAAATGATTAATTTTCTACAAGAAATCCTTATGATAAAAAAAGATGATAATATCAAGGTTGGTTTAACCCAATTTAAACAAGACGAAAAGATTAAACCAATTCACAAAGATATTTCAATCAGAACAAAAGACGTAAAACTTTCCGACCTGATGCGTAGGGTTGGTTAATCTTACAAACTGCTTGTTACGCTTATTGGGTGGGATAGCTCCTGCCGCTATAAAAAGTTATTTTCTGTTGCAATCTCGCTTTATTTTAAATATAATGGATACAGAAGTGAGGCAATGTAGATATGGATTTTTTAGACATAATCAAAAACGCAAAAAAAGCATCGTTAAAGTTGGCGAATTTATCTTCTGAAACAAAGAATTTGGCACTTGAGGCAGTCGCGGATTCAATCGAAAAAAATCGACAGAAAATAATGGAAGCAAATGCCCAAGATTTGGTAAACGGACAAAAATTGGTTGATACAGGGGAACTTTCACAAGCCGTTTTTAATCGTCTAAAACTTGATGAAAATAAAATGAACGCTATGATTGCGGGTGTAAAGGATTTAATTAAACTTGATGACCCGATTAATAAATGTTTGTTGGCACGTCAACTGGATAAAGGCATGAATTTATACAAAATGTCTTGCCCCATTGGCGTTTTGGGAATTATTTTCGAGGCAAGGCCTGACGTTATTACACAAGTTTCTGCATTGGCGATAAAATCATCCAATGCAGTCATTTTAAAAGGCGGAAAAGAAGCAATAAATACAAATAGGGTCATTTTTGAGACTATTGAAGAAGCTTTAAATAATCTAAATGAATATCCTAAATATTCAATTAATCAGGTATTTTCACACGAAGATGTGGCTAAAATGCTTGACATGAGTGATTATATCGACTTGATAATCCCACGCGGGGGCAATTCTCTTGTGAAATTTATAAAAGAAAACACAAAAATCCCTGTATTAGGTCATGCAGACGGAATTTGCCATATTTTCATTGATGAAACTGCTAATTTAAAAATGGCAACCGAGATTGTAATCGATTCAAAAACACAGTACCCGAGTGCCTGCAACGCAGTTGAAACTCTTTTAATCCATAAAAACTTCAAGTATTCAAATGAATTAATTGAATCGTTAAAAAATGCAGGAATTAAAATGATTGATGCTCCTGAAAGTTGGGCGTTCGAATATTCCGATAAAATTTTAGCGTATAAATCAGTTGAGAATCTTGATGAAGCGATTGAACACATCAATAAATATGGTTCGGGGCATACTGATGCGATAATTTCAAGCGATATTGAAAATGCAGGTGAATTCCTTGATAACGTAGATTCTGCGGGGGTTTACCATAACGTATCAACTCGTTTTTCTGACGGATATCGCTATGGGTTTGGGGCTGAAGTAGGTATTTCGACTAATAAAACTCATGCCAGAGGTCCTGTTGGACTTGATGGGCTTACTATTTATAAATATAAACTCTATGGACGCGGACAAATCGTAAAAGACTATGCCGATGGGAAAAAACATTTTACGCATAAGGAATTGTGAAGTAATTCATTAACGGATGTGAATTACAGGGATTATGCAATTTTTTTCAGAGCTAGTTATTATCATTGGCTTTGTGCCTTATATAGCATATCAGAATTTTATGGATTTTTCGCAAGAACCAATGTAATGCCATGCCTTGACAAATACAATGTAATGGTATATAATTACATTATGAAGATTAAAGAAATTGTAAAATTAATCGAAGAAGATGGTTGGTTTTTGGTTGCACAAAAAGGAAGTCACAAGCAATTTAAGCATACAATCAAAGCCGGTCGTGTAACCATTGCAGGAAAACCAAGCGACGATATGGCAAAAGGGACCTTAAACAGTATTTTAAAACAAGCTCGATTGAAAGAGGTATAAAATGGAAAATTACTTAATTATAATTGAACGTGCCGATAAAAATTACTCTGCATATTCTCCTGATGTTGATGGGTGTGCCGCAACCGGAGAAAACCCGGAAGAAGCAAGAAAAAATTATCTTGAAGCTTTGGCGTTTCATATTAGCGGACTAAAAGAAGACGGTTTAGAAATTCCAAAACCTATCTCAAAAGTTGCTTATTCGTCGGATGATTGTTCAGGGGTTATAAATTTTAGAACAAAAAAATCTATTCATCACAAGTTGATACAAATAGCAAAAGACGAAGATGTGTCGGTGTCACATTTGGTTAATGACGCAATTATTAAACAATATGGCTAAAAAGTTTTAAAATATTTTAGCGACTTCAACAACAAACCCCGGAGCCCCAGCTCGTGGGCTGTTAGGGATTTGGTAACCTGCGTAGATAGTTGTCTTCTTTGGTAGCGCATAACTTGCTCCGACGATTAAATAACCTGCCCAGTGCTCGCTTCCTGAATACCAATCACCTATTAAATTTAATTTTTTAGTAATCGGCTGCTCAACGGCTGCGATAAATGCAGTTGTTTCCTGACCGAAAATCTGTTTTGTTCCGTAACTCATACCCGCTGTAAGTCTTGTGTTAAGCTTTGGAACGCGTCCGCTCAAATGTGCATAAGTCCAGTTTCCTACCCCATTTCCTTCAAGTCCTAATAAAATATTGCTGCCAACTGTGAATTTAAATTCTCTTTCTGGAAATTTTTCTTTTAATCCGGGAATTGGCATGGCTGATTTAAACCCGACTGCTAATGAGATATTTTGTGTCGCAGGAGCACCTACGTTAAATAAAGTCGCACCAACTTCAGTGTTATGACCGATTCCGACATCAAAAAACGAGGTTCCGCTAAAAAAATCATTAGTATCCCAGTTACAAAACTGACCTTCTTGTTGTAAAAATATATGCCCTTTTTCCGTAACATCTGCACTAGGGACATTAAAAACTGTCTGTTGAGCGTAACTCGGAGCGATGTTCAAGCAACAATATAATAGAAAAATTAATAAATGAAACTTATTTGGCAAGATGATTTTTTCCTTTGTACCTAAACATAATACCAAAAATTAATTATTTATTATACTTTCAGATTACTTCTTTTTTGCAATGAAAAAAGATAGTAATTCGGGAATAATAAGAGAGGTAAAAAAGGAGAAATATTATGTTTAAATATATAAAGACAATTTCGTATGTTTTGGTGATAATCGGTGCATTAAATTGGGGTTTAATCGGTGTGTTTAACTTTGACCTTGTGGCAACATTGTTTGGAGAAATGACTTATTTAACTAGGGTTGTTTACTCACTTGTAGGTCTAAGCGGGATTGTTTCTGTAATAACATTTCGTTCATAGATTTTTAAATGATGGGCTTCGTCCCATCATTTTTTATGATAAAATTTTTTTATGATAAAAACTTTATTATTGATTTTTGTGTTTTTTGCGTTTGTCTTAAAAGGTGAGGCACTTGAGATTGTTTATCCTAAGACTAATCCTGCTAAAATTAGCGCCAATTCGACATTTTTTATCGGCTCGACAAATCCGAATGATATTCTAAAAGTTAATGATACAGAGGTGAAACTTTCGCCCTTGGGTGCATTTGCCCAAGTTGTGCCTTTGGAAATCGGGATTAACAATTTTGTTATTAGTTCAGGTGAAAAAACGATAAATTTTACGATTGAACGCCCGAAACCTACGATTTCAAGTCCGATTTCCTCAACTTTAATTAAATATCCAATAATGAACAATTTTTTCGTAATGACAGATAATGCACCACTTAGAATGACGCCCGTAGATGGCGGGATTAATCGAATGTCGCATTTGTCGAAAGATATACAACTTTTAATAAACGGCGAAAACGGGGGTTTTTACAGGGTTTATCTTAATTCAAAATTAAACGGTTGGGTTGCAAAATCGAATGTAGAACAAAAAAAACCGGAAGAAATCGACTTACTGCCGGCGACAATTATAGATTTCAACATACACGAAAAAAAGGATTTTTGCCTTTATGAAATTGATTTGCTAAAGAAAGTACCTTTTGTTGTCAAGGAAGAAAACGGCTTAACTCTACAACTTTTCAATATAAAAGCGGATGAGAAATTTAATGTTGAAGACAACACGTTAACCTTAAATTTCCCTATTCAAAAACTGATGGGTTACGAAGCTTATTATGAGGGGACTAAATTCGTTTTAAAAATCCGTAAACCTCAACAACTCAATGCGGAAAAACCGCTCACTGATATAATAATCGCAATAGATGCAGGGCATGGAGGTTCTGAGTTCGGAGCGATAGGTTGTTGTGGAGACAAAGAAAAAGATATTAATCTTGCGATTGCAAAAAAACTTCAAGAGGAGCTTAAAAAAAGTGGTGCAAGGGTTGTAATGACAAGAGGAGATGATATCGATGTTTCGCTTGCTGACAGGGTTAAGCTTGCAAGGGATAAAGATGCCGCAATACTTATAAGCCTACATGCAAATGCTTTACCTGATGGTGCAGACCCCAATAAAAACAGGGGGACAAGCGTTTATTATTATCACAATCAGGCAAAATATTTGGCGGAGAACATTTTAAACGAGATGACGACACAGCTCAATACTCAAAACGATAAAGTAAGACAGGGAAGCTTGGCGCTTGTTCGTTCAACTTCGAATGTAAGTGTTTTGATTGAAGTAGCGTATATTATTAATCCTGATGATTACGCACTTTTGCTTGATAACGATTTTCAGTCAAATTGCGCTAAAGCCATTGTCAAGGGAATTGAGAAATATTTAAGCAATTAGAAAATCAAGTGGGGGGATATCATTTCACAAAAAATATGTTATAATGCATAGGTGCGAAAGTTATTTTTTTATTCTGAAAAAATTAATTTTACTGTCTATCTATCCCTTGCTTGAAAGGGAGGGGCGTGGTTTTGCTAAAATCAGAGAAAATATTGAAAATTATTTGATTTTTCAGCCATCAAAACTTAGGGCAAAAAGAATCAAAAGAGGGTTGTTAAAAAAAATTAAACCTCAACGATTTATTAATTCAAATGGGATTAAGCTTTATGCATGGTTTATAAAACCTAAAAAGAATATGCCGGTTATGTTGCATTTTCACGGACAAGCCGAATCTATTTTAAGCCATCAGGATGTCGCGCTTTATTGCATGGAAAAAGGATTTGGATTATTTATGCTCTCTTATCGCGGACATTACAAAAGTGGTGGAAAAGCTTGTGAAAAAGGTATTTATACAGATGCTCAATCCGCGATTACACAACTTAAAAAACTGGGTGTTGATGAAGATAAAATAATTCTATGGGGACATTCGCTTGGAACAAGTGTTGCTATTGAGACAGCTATTCACAATAATGTTATGGGAATAATTTTACAATCACCAATCAAAGAAATAAAATCGGCTGCAATAGATGTGTATAATTTTTATTGTCGAAAGCTAAATTTAAACATAGTCGCCCTTTTTATAAAAAAACATATAGAAAGTATACATTTTATCCAGAAATTCGACAATATAAATAAAATAAAAAATATTAAATGTCCGATTTTGATTTTACATTCAAAAACTGATGAAATTGCCCCATGTCAAAATTCAATTGAACTTGCAAGGCAAAATCCAATGGCGCAATTATATCTTTCAGAAATTGGAAGTCATTGGAACGTGGATTGGTGCTTAGAAAAAGTCCTTGATTTTACAAATGGTCTGGAAATATACGCAAATGCTGCCAAATAACTCTTTTTGAATTTTCATGTTAAAATTTTCATGCAGAGTATATAAATAAAAATGGGAGTAATTGTGGCTAACAATATTGAAACGAAGAAAAAGAAAATTGTATCAGGGATGCGTCCTACGGGGAAATTGCATTTAGGGCATTATCTCGGGGTAATCGAAAACTGGGTTAAGTTGCAAAACGAATACGATTGCTATTTTTTCGTTGCAGATTGGCATGCATTAACCACAAAGTATGACAAGACGGAGGATTTACGCCAAAATACCTTGGAAGTTGTCTTGGATTGGGTTTCTTGCGGAATTGACCCTAATCGTTCGACAATCTATGTTCAATCGCTTATTCCTGAAACGGCTGAGCTTAACATATATTTAGGCATGGTTACACCTCAAAATTGGGTTGAACGCGACCCTACATTAAAAGATATGGTAAAAATTTTAAAAACCAAAGAGGGTACAAATTCTCAAATCAGCTACGGATTAATGGGCTACCCTGTTTTAATGAGTGCCGATATAATGACCTTTAACGCCTCTATCGTACCCGTTGGAAAAGACCAAGTTGCGCATTTAGAGATTACAAGAGATATAGCGAGAAGATTTAATCATATTTATCAAACAGAGTTTTTCAACGAACCTGTTCCAAAACTCACACAAGTTCCGCTTTTATGTGGCTTGGACGGAAACAAGATGGGAAAATCGCTTAATAACGATATAAAGATTTCAGATGATGAACAAACGACCGCAAAGAAAATTATGCAGGCGATAACTGATCCGAGCCGAATTCGCAGAGATGATTTGGGTCATCCCGACAATTGTGAGGTTGCTTTCAAATATTGGCAGATTTTTGGCGATTCTGATACAATTAAAATTGTAGAATCGGAATGTAAAAAAGGCGAACGTGGTTGCGCTGATTGTAAAAGACAGCTTGGAACCGTTATAAACGAAAGATTGGCGCCCATTCGAGAAAAAAGGCACTATTATGAAAATCATATTGAAGAAATTGAACAGATTATTGAAGCAGGCACCAACAAAGCACGTGTAGAAGCGCAAAAAACATTAAAAGAAGTTCGCAAGATAATTAAAATTTATTAAAACATGAACAAAATCGCTAAGCAGGTGTAAAAGTTAAGACACAGGAGGGAATGAAGCAATCTTGCTTAAACAAGCTTTTCAAGATATGTAATTTGTTCGTTTTTTCCCTGAGTAGTTACGACCGCTATTCTTTTATTTACAGAATAATTATTTTTTAGAAATTTGTGAAGCGATTTGCCCAAATAAATAATTTTTATTCTTTACATCAGAAAATCCAATTTCCTTAAACATTTCTACGAGTCGATATTGAGAAGGAAAATCTTCGTTTGAAACAGCAAGATATTTGTAAGGTGTTTCATCACCATGGAAAATTTTGCCTAAAAAAGCTACCCATAAATACATGTACGGTTTAAAAAAAATATTTAAAAATTTATTTGGTTTGCCAAGGTCAAGGTTAATAAAAGTTCCTCCTTTTTTCAAAACCCTGTAAATTTCACTCAACATTTTTTTAATATCTTCCGTGTTTCTAAGCCCAAAAGAAATTATACACAAGTCTAATTGTTCATTTTTAAACGGTAATTGTGTACAATCTGCATCCAAAAACTCAATTTCAGGGTATTTATTTCTCGCAACTTTAAGCATCTCTTGCGAAAAATCAACACCTATAATTTTTGCGTATGGATATTTTTTCTTTAAAATCCCCGCCAAATCGCCTGTTCCTGTGCATAAATCAAGAATTTCAGCATCATTGTTAAGGTTTAAATGTTTTATCACATCTTTTTTTATACGTTTATGCAACCCAAAAGTCATAATAGTATTCAATTTGTCGTAATTGTTTGCTATTTGGTTAAACATTTTTTTTATTCTTTGCGGAGTTTTAGAACATTTTTCCATAAATATATTATAACCAAAAAATCAAGCAATCTCCTTTTTGGGGCAAATAGCTTCAATATAATCAAAGTTTGTACGTTGCTTTGCTTGCCATAAATCATATTTCAATTGCAGCCTAAGCCATATTTCAGGCGAAGTTCCGAGAGCTTTTGCCAATTTCAAAGCCATTTCAGGGCTTATGCCAACCTTTTCATTGACAATTTTAGACAAATTTTTACGACTTGTTCCAATCTTCAATGCAAAACTAGAAACACTCAACTCTAAAGGTCTAATATATTCTTCTAATAAAATTTCACCCGGATGAGGGGGATTAAACATTTCCATAAATTTTTCCTTTCAGTGATAATCTTGATAATCTACAATATAAACATTTTCTTCTTTAAGTTCAAATGTTATCCGCCAATTTCCATTAACCCTCATTGACCATAATCCCTGCAAATCACCTTTGAGCTGATGGAGATAAGTACTGTTAAAATTAATTTCAGATATATCAGTTATTTCATCTAAAATTGCAAGAATACGTCTAAGCTTTTTTTGATGTTCAGGGTTAATACCTTTTGTAGTTGCTGTTTTAAAAAAAAATTCAAGACCTTTATGTTTAAAAGATTTTATCATGTTGTTTTTATTATAACCTATAACGTTACAGGTGTCAAGCCTCTTCTTTGCTGATGAAAAAAGTATCAAGCCACAACATTACCCTGTTTTAATTTTTTATGAATTTCTTTTTTCACCATAAAGTCCTTATTGTCCTTGTTCATAAATCTCATGGCAAGAATTAGCCCTGGAACAACAAGCCCCAAAACGCCCATGCAAACGCCTATATTTTTTAACACAGAACCTCTTTTGAGCTTAATGGTTTTACCTAAAAATGCTTCTATTTCTTCGCCTGAAGTTGAATATTGTTTGTATAATTTTTCTAATTTTATCCCGACCTTTTTGACTTTATCCAAGTCAATATAATGCTGAGTATCAATTTTATCTGTGTTTTCATGCAACTTTATAATCCCTGATTCTTTAGCCATTTTAACAACTAGATTATCCCCCTTTGTGCATAAAAATTCATATATATCCTCAGGTGTTTTGAGTTTGTTAAATTCTTCAACACTTGCAATGATTGTACCTTTTTTAAATCCCTTTTTTACTTCATTTGACTGAATTGCTCTGATATCCAAATCAATAGATTTGTTGTATTTTTGTTCAGATTTTTTTTCAAAATGTTCTTGAATTTTATCGACTGCAAAATACATGAACGTCCAGAAACTGCCTTCCTTTATAACATAACCCATAAAGTCCTGAGGGTTTCTTGATTCGCTGAATCTTGATGCAGTGATTCCGGCATCAACAATCTGCATATTTTTAACCGGATTGAACATAAAATCCTGAAGCGCGTGTAAATTCATACCAAAACTCGGGTTCTGATTTTTAGTATCTGATTTTATCGACTTAAAGGCAGGAGACATTTTCCCCTTGAAATATTCTTCTTTTAGTTTCTTTTCTGCTTCTTCTTTATGGATTTCTTTGATAATGCTTTTTTCGGTGTGTTTATGCCTAAAAGTTGTTAGTGACGAATAAGAAATCAGTGTTAAAGCTGTAGCAGTAAGAAATTTTGCGAGATTTAACCCTTTCGCCATCTTGACGTTACCTGCCGCTTTTTTAATATTTTCTTGTATTTCTTTTGTCGGGGCGTGCTGAATAGCTTTTTTTAAGATATTTTCATCCTTTAAAATTCTAACATCCACGTTGGGGCTATATTTTGCTAATTTATAGAGAGTCAAATCGATTACTTTTTTGTAAAACGGAATGCCGCCAATCCACATGGCTGTGCTTCCAACCTCATCTATAAGTCTGTCTTTTCCTTCTATTTCTTTTCCTGTAATGTAAGATGCAGTTGTCATTCCGGCAATATGCGCGGCGTCTTTCACCGCAATCGGGAAAAGTGAGCTGCTGTTTCCTAAGCTCGAAAATATTTTTGCTGTTGTTATCGGGTCAATCATTTCTTTCCTTTTAAAAGCATTCTTTATGCTTATTACAATCTAAATCACAAGCCCCAAGCTAAATTCATTAATTTGACGATGGGAGCATTCGCCTTTATGATTGATTTTCGTCGAAGATTTTTTATCATTTTGCATTCCTTTACTTTTTTAAGTACTCTGAAAAAAAATAATGCTATTTTTTTCCGTTTTTTTTATATTTCGTAACAAAAAAGACCTCTTTTGTTTAAAAGGTCTTGTTTTCATTAATTATTTCAAAATTTCAGTAAAAAACTTTGGGCTGTTAAAACAAGTCCTTTCTTATAAATCCTCGTGTACGTCGTAATAAGTTTCTTACTAACATCAATTTTTCCTTTTTTTGATACTCTTTGAGTATACAACATAAATTTTTGCTGTCAATACCATTTTAATGTACTTGAGGGGCATTACTTGAATTTTTCAAAAATAAGTTTATAATATTAATCAGGTGGTCTATAAATTTAGACCGAGTAGTTGATATCATTATGCCTGAAATATTGCATAATATACATGTGAATGAAGAATATTCGACTGGGGAAATATGTTAAATGGAGTTAATCTTGGTGATGAACTAAATAACGCCCAATTAAAAAATCAAATTGGGGTTAATGGTATTGTAACCAATCCTATAAAAAATCCATATGAAAAAATTGACAGAACTCTTTTGATTGATGAAACGGCTATTTCTAATGAAGCGGTCAATCTTTATCAAAAAGAACAGGATGTCAAACAGTTTAGTGCTCTTGCAATGTCGAATCCGGAAGATTTGTCACATGCACAAATAATTGCTAACCTATTTGAGAAGGGCGTTTCAGATCTATTTTCAAATGAATCAATTAGTGCGTTATCCAACAATCAAAAATTATTAAACGATTTATCTTTATAATTTTACGTAATTATGGAATGTGATAGAGAAAAACATGGCAGAAGAAGAAAAAAAAAATATATCAGTGCATCAAGCTAATAATGAAGATATTCAAGGCGATACAGTATCTGTAGCTCTTAGGCAATATGCAAAGGGAAACTACAGAGAAGCATTAAATCTTCTATTAAGTTCAATGCATAACAGTGTCGATTCGGATCTTTATGTGGATATCGGAAGCTGTTATTATATGTTAAATAATCCCCAAGAAGCACTTGATTATTGGAACAAGGCTATTAGTTTGGACCCAAAAAATTTCAAACCATATGCTAATATAGGTAATTTGTATTTTAAGAACGGGCATGTTGAACTGGCGATATCATATTGGCTGGTTGCGCTTATCTCAAGGCCGGAAGATGCCAATACTTCGCTTAATCTGGCTATTGCTTTTAATCAAAAAATGATGAGATTTGAATCAATTAAATATTTTGAAAAATACATTAAATATGCGGAAGAAAAATCTTCGGAAAAATATATTCAAATTAGAAATAAAATTCAGCATTGTTTTAACGTTGCCCAAGAGTATTTAACTCTTGGCGTACAATTTCAGACCGAGAATCAGGATAAAAAGGCTGCCGCTTGCTATTTTAAATCGCTCGCAAATTATCCGAATTTGTCCAAAACGAACCTTAATTTGGGCAGTATATTTTTTTCAGATAAGAATTTAGAACTTGCAATCAAATATTGGAAAACAGCCTCTCATCTTGACCCCAATTATGATAAATTATATTCAAATTTAGCTATTTCATACGACTTAATGAAAGAATTTGATTATGCGTATTGTTATTACTATCGATACATGAACTATATTATTAGCGACAAAGAAGAATATTACAAAGTAAATAAACGGTTGTTGAAAATAAAACCATTCTTGAATGAACATCCCGAATTAATTTCTAAACACCTCGATTTGGCACAAGAACATATCGCAAAAAGTGAATATAATGAGGCAATAGACGAATTTAAAAATTATGCCATTTTAAACCCTCAAGAAAAGCAGTTATATAAAGATATTATTGAAAAATTAGAATCTTATCTAACCCCCGAATTGAGTATTATTTCCAACTGTTTTGAAATAGGAAACAAACTAATGAACGAGGGTGCATTTTTTGAAGCAAAAGCTTATTTTTTCAGAATAATGAAATTATCGGCACCACGATATCTCGAATTTTCAAAGGCGAAAGCTAAATATTCTCAATGTGAAAAGGCGGAAGCCGGGTTAAATGCTTAAAACAATAAAAAAATACATACATGTAAAAATTTTGAGAAGAAAATATTATAGAATGGGTAATTGTCTTGGTTGTGGAAAATGTTGCAAAAAAATATATGTAAAAACAAGCAGGCATGTGATTCAAGAGGAAAAAGAGTTCGAAAAACTAAAATTTTTGCACCGATTTTATACTTATTTAACCGTTGTGGACAAGGACGAAACGGGCTTGGTCTTCTCCTGTTCAAATTTGGATGAAACAACTAACTTGTGCAAAATCCATAAACATCGTCCGAGCATTTGTCGTAGATACCCTCAGGAAGAGCTTTTTATTATGGGCGGCGAGTTAACAAAAGATTGCGGATATAAAATGATTCCGATTATTTCTTTTTCTGAGATTTTGGGAAAAGTAGTCAATTCAGGATGACATGGGAAAGGGTGCCTGAAAGGTATTGCTCCGCATGGATTTGAAGCTTCAAGCATCTTGAAAATTAAGTAATGAGTGTATTTTATGGATTTTTTAGTAAGAACCATTTTTAAAATAATTCTTGGCTTTGAGTTATTTTTCATATAGAATAGTCTTATGCTTAAAAAAATGACGATATTAGACAGATATATTTTAAGGCAGGTCATTGAAATGTTTATTATGGGTGTTTTTGTTTTCACTTCCATAATTTTCGCTTCGGATACCTTTATTACCTTGATAAGACAGATTGCACTTTACGGAATTCCTTTCAAAGTGGCATTAATGATAATTATTTTGAATTTACCATCCGTTTTTGTAATGACAATACCAATGGGGGTTTTATTGGCAACGGTAATGACATTGAATAGATTAAGCTTGGCGTCTGAAATTACAGTCATGCGCTCTTGCGGAATCGGTTTAAACAGAATTGCCAAACCAATATTTATCTTTGCGTTGATAATGTCTATCGCCAGTTTTTTTATTAATGAAACAATTGTTCCGATTACCACAAAACAGTCTAAAGACTTAGCATTATGGGCATTGGGACAGAAAAATATTCCCGAAGGAAAACAAAATTTTATTTTCAAGGAGTTGCAAAACAACGGAACGCTGAAGCGGTTGTTTTATGTTGGACACTGCAAAAACAAGGTTTTGCATAATATTACGGTTTTGGATTTGTCAAAGCCCGATACAATTCAGGTACTTCAAGCTCAAGACGGTTCAACGTCGCCTGCAGGTTGGCAATTTAACAGAGGTGCCATTTATACAGTTGCCCAAGAGGGCGAAATTCTTAATACAACTTTCTTTGAAAATTCTGTTGCCCAGTTCGGAATTGATTTGTCAAATGAACTAAAACAAAATGTCGCCAAGGAACATAATTTTGCTTCATTGTTAAATTATATAAGGCAACATCCCGATAAAATTTCGGAACAAAGAAATCTTTATCTGGTTTCGTTGTACGATAAAATAGCCTTACCGCTGACTACCATTGTTTTGGTCTTGGTTGGGGTTCCACTGGCAATCACTCCACCAAGAGTCAGATATAACAGGGGTTTCTTGTTTAGTATATTAATAATATTCACTTATTATTTGATAAGGGCACTGTCTATTTCCTTTGGAGAAGCAGGTTCCTTGTCGCCGTTTCTTGCGGCTTGGATGGCTAATATTTTACTTTTGATAACGGGTACTGTTTTATATTATAGAAAAGTTTACACAATTAATTAATTACATCTGATTTTCTAGTCTTTTTGCAAGTCTTTAGCAATTTGATAAAATATATTGTGTATAACCGCAGCCCCAACTGTTAACCCAACGCCGACAGATACAAATGTCTTTGTAGGTCTAATACTT
Source organism: uncultured bacterium (assembly GCA_903885635.1). GTDB lineage: Bacteria > Cyanobacteriota > Vampirovibrionia > Gastranaerophilales > Gastranaerophilaceae > CAIPUE01. Next base: position 18,154 of record CAISJE010000167.1, on the reverse strand, counting down.
TTTGTAAATGCCACAAGAAATTTTTCAGCAACTTTTTTTGTTGTTTCAACACTATTTTTGATTTCTGATAGCAAAATTTTGTTTATTTCTTTAATTTTTGAGCTCGATAATTTATTATCCTGTAAACGTACAAAAACATCTACCTCGTCGAGATTGATGTTTTTGATTTTAATTAAAGTTGCATTATATCTTCTGTCTTTTTCTTGGGTAGTAAGAGGGATTGCCCATTTTAAAGCATATCCTCCAATAGCACCAATTGCGGCAGCTTTAGTATAGCTTATTCTTCCCGAATTATTATTTTGTACTACTTCTACTGCCATAGCTAATAAACCTCTACTTAACTAAGTTGCAATTAATTATTCAATTTTAACCCTCAAAATTTTTATTAAATTTTTACCAGTTTATCACATGTCTATTTTTTTGTCAAGTGATTTATCAAGCTGAGAATAAACATGATAACAACAAGCGCAATTATATATATAACATAATGTTTAATAGAGCCGACAAAGTAAGAGGCAATGGCTCCTGCAACAATTGCAATGGATGTTAAAATGGCAACGGTCATGTTTTGGCTAAAACCGGCTTTTAGTAATTTATGGTGAATATGCTCAGAATCGGCAACAAAAGGCGATTTTCCCTTGGAGATTCTTCTTAAAGATGCATAAGTAATATCAATAATAGGTACCGCAAGAACAACGAAAGGAAGCATAATTGCCAAAGTAGCCACTTTCATAACTCCTGTAATAGAAAGAGTAGCAAGCAAAAAACCAGCAAATAAGGCCCCTGAGTCACCCATAAATATTTTTGCAGGGTTAAAATTGTAGGTTAAAAATGCCAACATTGAACCTGCTAAAATAAATGCTATTAACGCACTCATCGGATTTGGCGGCACCATTGCAACAGCAATTATTCCCAAGGTTATTGAATTCACGGTTATTACAGAACCAGCCAGCCCGTCTATCCCGTCAATAAAATTCACGGCGTTACTGATTCCGACTATCCATAAAAGCGTTATCAAGTAGGAAAAATGTCCTAATTGAATAACTCCGCCAAAAGGATTTATAATAGAATCGATTTTTACCCCAAGCAAATAAACCAACGTAGCAATCGCGATTTGTATAAATAATTTGAATTTTGCGTTTAAAGTATAAATATCGTCAACCAACCCAAGGAAAAACATCAATGAGCTTCCGAGCAGTATGCCTGAAAGCAAACTTCCGTAAGGGTAGTAGCTTAAAAAAACCAGAAACAAAAAAGTCAACATGGTACTTGAAAAAATAGCTACCCCACCGAGTCTTGAAATTGGTTTTTTATGAATTTTTCGTTCGTTTGGTTCATCAATCAACCCCTGCTTCTTTGAATAAGCGATGACCAACGGCACAATAAAAACTCCTAACAGGTAGGATATTACTGCTCCGATTATATGTGCTTCCGATAATTTAATCATTGTTTTTCCCTTTTAATAAAGTGGGTATTTCAGGCAAAGTTTAAAAGAACGTTCTTTTAAATTCTTTAATCCCAGTTCATTATCTGACGAAAATACTGCAGATGCAATAATTTTTGCAACTTCGTTCATATCTTCTTCTTTAAACCCTCTTGTTGTTACGGCAGGTGTCCCAAGCCTTATTCCACTCGTTACGAAAGGACTTTGAGGATCATTTGGAACTGTATTTTTGTTTGCGGTAATCCCAACTTTTTCTAAAATATTAGCTATATCTTTACCTGTTTTATTATATTTCCTCAAATCAAGTGTCATTAGATGATTCTCAGTGCATCCGCCCACAATCTCCATTGCTTCGTCTATAAGTCCTGTTGCAAGAGCCTTTGCGTTTTTGACAATTTGCTCAGCGTAAGTTTTAAATTCCGGCTTTGAAGCTTCCAAAAGCGCGATAGCTTTTCCGGCAATAATGTGTTCAAGCGGTCCGCCCTGAACACCCGGGAAAACTGCTTTGTCAATTCCTGCGGCATGCTCGTCTTCGCACATTATAATCCCGCCTCTAGGGCCTCTGAGTGATTTATGGGTTGTTGTTGTTATAAAATGAGCATAGCCTGCAGGTGATGGGTGAACTCCGCCGATTACAAGCCCTGCAATATGAGCAATATCTGCCATTAGATAGGCTCCAATACTGTCTGCAATCTCTCTAAATCTTTTAAAATCAATTATTTTTGAATAATTACTTGCCCCGCAAATTATCATTTTAGGTTTGTGTTGTTGAGCCAGTTTTGCGACTTCATCGTAATTTATGCACCCATTCTCATCAACTCCGTAACTTACCACATTGAAATACATTCCTGAAAAATTAACAGGAGAACCATGCGTTAAGTGCCCACCGTTCGACAAGTCCATGCCCATAATTGTATCGCCGGCTTTAAGTGCATATAAAAACACTGCCATGTTTGCCTGCGCGCCGCTATGTGGCTGAACATTGGCATGCCCGACATTAAAAAGTTTCTTTGCCCGTTCTTGAGCCAATTCCTCTATAACATCAACGTTATCGCAACCGTTATAAAATCTTTTATAAGGTTTTCCCTCTGCGTACTTATTTGTCAATACACTTCCGCATGCCGCCATGACAGCTTTTGATGTAAAGTTTTCACTCGCAATAAGTTCAATCGTAGTTTGTTGTCTTTTGAGTTCTTTTTCAATATATTCCGCAACCTGCGGGTCAACTTGTTTTATAACGTCTAACTCCATTTATCCCCCTTTTTACACTCTATAATATATTATAGAATAAAAATAATATTTAACAATTTCAGCAATATTTGGTTCAACGAATAAGTTAGTGAAATGTTAATATAATTGAATATTAAAGCAAGATAAACCCTGAAGTTCAGACATGGTAAGACAAAGCGTGGCAACAACAAAAACCAACATCGCGTCATCCTGAATTGACTGCTTTTCAAGGCGAAAGATTGAGCCGTAGAAAATGTCCCTAGGTGGGTATTTCAGGATCTATCCAACGTAATTCACAGGAAAGAAGTCAATCAAGTTCAGCATGACGTGGAAAAGAGTGCCTGAAAGGGTTGCTTCGCCTGAGTCTGAAGCTTCGAGCATTTTAAAAATTAGTATGGCTTAGAGTGTAGTATACTTTTATGGAGTATTTTTTGTAGGATCCAATAAAATAGTTTGACCGGCTGCACTTATAACTGTCAATTTACCATCATATCTTACGCCCATTTCATACATATCTCCGATAGTTCCGCTGGCGCAAGCATCCGATATATTAGTAGTTGCGACAGTCCCACAATTAGGACTTTTAGTAGTTCCGTTTACATCAACCACGATTCTTGTTGTATAATCAGTTGCATTTAAAGGGAATTCACTAGCCGGAGCAGGAATTATTAGTCTCCAAGACACCCCATCTGCAGTTATAAAAGTCCCCGTACCTCCGGCACTCGGGGCAGGACAACTCACGGTTCCAACCGTATTCATCTGATCAGACAAAAGGTAACAAAATTTATTGCTCGCAGCAGGAACAGTAGTCCCTGTAATTGTAGTATAATTGAAGCCCCTTGAAACAGATGCAAAAGTGTCAGTTGTTGTCCCCAGTACACTGATTGGATAATTTGTATCATTGTTAATTATTTCACTAACAGCTTGTTGCAAAGTATAATTAGCCTTTTTAAATAAAACTATATTATTATTTGGAACCGCTTTCATTAATGCAGGAATTAAAAACGCTGCTAATACGCCCAAAATAGCCAAACTGACTAAAATTTCTGAAAGAGTAAAACCTTTTTTAATCATAATGATAAATCCTTTTTATTTATTTCCAAAATCCAAATAAACTCCTATTATTTAAAAAATAAAAGCTACATCTTATCTTATTGGTATTTTACCACAAATATCAATAAATTAAACCCCATTCTGTGATATTATCTTAATCAGCGTCATTCAGTGGTTTCACGCTAAGCGCAATTCTCTTATCTGTCGGATTGAATTTCAATATAGTGGTATTGATTTTATCACCTGATTTTAAGATACAATTGTTTGTATTTTGATATTCAAGCACTTCAGGGTGAGGCAAAAGGGCTTCGACCCCAGGAAAAACTTCGACAAACGCCCCAAAATGTTTAATTCTGGTAATCGTGCCTTCTCGTAATTCACCTTCAGAAATTTGTTTTTCTGCCTCAAGCCAAGGATCATTCTCAAGATTTTTCAAGCTTAAACTAACTCTATGTTTCTCATGGTCTACTCCAATAACTTCAACATCTATTTTATCACCGACTTTTAAAATATCAGACGGATGGTCAACCCATCTCCATGAAATTTGCGAAAGAGGCAACAGTCCATCGACCCCGCCAATGTCTATAAATGCCCCAAAATCAGCAATTCTAACAATATCACCTTTTAAAACCTGCCCTACTTCAATTTGAGAAAACACTGTTTTTTTTATATCTTCTGCGCTCTCGGAGAAAACTTTTTTATTTGATAAAATGAAATTATTTTGTTGACTATCTATGGTTAAGATTTTTAATTCTATTTTATCACCGACTTTAATTTCTGACTCTTTACAACGAAGATGACTCGACGGGACGAACCCTCTAATCCCAAGTATATCAACAAGAACTCCTCCCTTAACGCAAGAAGCAACAGTTCCAAGGATAACTTCATCAGCTTCCTTGATTTTTTCTAATTCTTTCCAATTGTAGGCTAAATCAACTTTTTTACGAGAGAGAACAAATCTTCCATCCTCATCTTCTTCTTTGATAATCAGAAATTCATATTCTTTGCCTTTTTCTAATGCTTTTTCAATTGGCTCTAAAAAATCTAGTTTTGCCTCTCTTACAGGGACAATCGCGGATGTTTTTGAACCAATATCAATGATAACACCCTCTGAATCATACGACCAAACAATGCCCTTAACGAGGTCACCCTTTTTGAAATTGTAATCATATTTATTTAATAATGATTCAAATTCACTATCGGAATATTTTTCTTTTGTCATCATGGCTATTCTCCATTAAGTTTTTAAAGCCTAATGCTTCTTGTCCAATTATAACAAAATTTTTAAAACTTATAACAAAGAAATCCAAAAAGTTCACATATGTTAATAATTTATAGCCAATTGGGCTATATAAAAGCCCTATTTGATGTCAACTACACTTACGCCGTCGCCGCCTTCGGCGGCTTCTCCAAAACGATATTTTGCAACATAGGGCGAAGTAGATAAAAAATCTTGGATTGCATTCTTTAAAGCTCCTGTTCCATGCCCGTGAATAATATAAACAGGTGTTAAATTAGCCAAACTTGCTTTATCAAGAAAAAATTCTAAACTGTCCAAAGCTTCTTCTACCCGATTACCTCTTAAATCGAGGGTATTTGACATGTCACGTTTTTGCAATTCAAATGACGGTTTTTGCTGAAATCTCAAAACAGGTTTTGAAACCAGTTTTTCGTTGTACAACGCCAGTTTATCTTTTTTAATTTTTGTTTTAATAAGCCCCATCTGAACAAAAATATTATCATTTTTATCAGGTAAAGAAAGTACCGTAACCGCCTGATAAAGCTCTTTTAAAAGTACTTTGTTTCCTATTTGAACATTTTCCCAATTCAATTCTTCATACTTTTCACTTTCATCGGATTTATTCAATTCATCTCTGACATTTTTTTCAAGTTTTGCGAGTCTTGAATATGAACGTCTTGCAATTTTTTCAGATTTCTCCTGTCTTAATTCGTTCAAAATTTCTTTTATCTCACTTTTTGTAATTTCAAGCTCACTTTCCAGTTTATTTTTAATAATTTTTACGGTTTTTTTCTTATCTTTTTTTAATTCAGAAAGCATTTTTTCATATTTATTTTTTGAATCGAGTGCAATTTCACGTAATTCTTCGGCGTTTTTGAGATTTTGTGCTAGTTCTTGTTGGGTTTGCTGTAATTTCTCGACAACCAAAATGGACGGGTCTTTTTGCGAAACCAGAATATTTTTTGCTTTATCAACCAAATCTTTGTTTAAGCCGAGGGTTGATGAAATTAAAATCGCATTACTTAACCCTGGGATGCCTATTATTAACTTATAAGTCGGTTTCAGTGAATTTGTATCAAATTCAACGCAGGCGTTTTTGAAATAGTTGTTTGAAAACTCCAACGCCTTAAGCTCGCCATAATGTGTCGTAATGCAACTTGTAACACCTTTTTCCGCAAGTTTTTCTAAAACCACCTGAGCTAAGATAGCTCCCTCTTGCGGGTCGGTTCCTGCACAAATTTCGTCTATGGTGACAAAAGTATTATTATTACTATTATTCAAAATGTCTACGATATTAGTCATGTGAGACGAAAATGTCGATAAGCTTTGGGCAATGCTCTGTTCATCACCGATATCCGCAAAAACATGCTCAAACGGATGGACTTTTGCTTCATTACAAGGTAAAAATAATCCCGCTTTCGCCATTAAAACAAAAAGCCCGACGGTCTTTATCGCGACTGTTTTCCCCCCTGTATTTGAACCAGTTATTATGATTGATTTATATCCATTTCCTATCTCAAAATCATTCTCCACAACTTTTTCAACGTAATCCAAAAGCAAAGGATGGCGCATATTATCAAATTTTAGATATTTCTCACTAACAAGCTGTGGCTCTATTGCCTTTATTTTTATTGCGTATCTGGCTTTTGCAAAATGAAAATCAATTTGAGCAAGCAGATTTTCAGCATTTTTTATCTCGTTTATATTCTTGCGTATTATTTTTGTCAAATCCGTAAGTATCTGAATAATTTCGGCTTGAATTTTTGATTTCAGTTCCCTGATTTTGTTGTTTAAAGGCACAAGCTGCTTAGGTTCAATATAAAAAGTTTGACTGCTCGCCGACACATCATGCATAATCCCATCAACTTTACTTTTTGACGAGGCTCTAACCTGAAAAACTATCCGTTCATCTCTGGTTGTATATATTTGCTCCTGCAAATGTTTCGAAAACTCAGGACTATTTAAAAGTTCATTGACCCGAGTTTTTAAATTTTTTTCCGTATCTTTTAATGAATTATAAAGACTTTTTAATTCAGAAGAAGCATCTTGTTTAACCCTCAATTCGGTATCAAAAGTATCAAAAATCTTATCTTCAAACTCCTTGTCTGCAAAAAGACCGATTGCCAAAGAATTCAAAAGACTGCCTTGGGGCGAATTTTCTTTCATAAAATTTTTAACAAGTCTTGATGTTCTAATCGTTTTTGCAACATTTAAAATTTCTACTTCTTTCAAATAACTGTTTATTGTCGATTTTGTTATTTCATCAATCTGCGCCACATGCTCCAAGGGTAAATCTAAAGCCATATCTAATATCTTTTTAGCTTCGCCGGTGAAATTAATTTGCGCTTGGATGCGCGATATGTCAGAGTATATACTCAAGCCGATACATAGTTGCTTGCTTTGTTCCAGCCTCGCAAACATTGCCAATCTCTCTAATATTTTATCAAATTCTAATAATTTTAACGTCTTTTCTACAATCTTCATAACCGTATTATAAGAATAAACATAGTCTTAAATGCAAGTCATATCTCAATTTTTAACTAAAACATTACAAACTCTTAACAAATCCAATCCCAAAAGGCAATAATTTCATCAGTATATACTTTATACATATAAGCGATATAACAAAAGGAGAAGAGAAAATGACATTTTTATCATTAAGCATTGAAAAAGAATCACTAACGATGGAGAAATCTATGTTGGAATATCAAGAGATGGTTCTTTCAAATCATCTCAACACTGTAACAGGGCAATTGTCAGATTATTTATGTGCGAATGAAAACAGCTCTGAAGATTCCTACGCTCAATCACTACAGGCACAACAGCAATTATATGATAGCCAGAAGGGTTCCATGGAATCTAAACTAAAGGTGCTAAACGCAGAAATCGAAAGTTATGATAAAGCCATAACAACAAACATCAAAAGCGAATGTAAATTAAGCTTGTCTGTTTAATTGAGAGGATGCGGAAAAATCCAAAAAATGACAGTTTTTTGAGATTTTTCAAGTCCGACCTTGGAAGTGCTCGCACCCATATCAGCTGCGGGATAGCCGGTGGTATGGGTGCGAGCCGGACAAGAGAGGATGCGGAAAAATTCCTAATTTTTCCGCATCCTCTTAGAGAGTTCGTAAGTATTGACCAGAAGAGAGGCAATTGTCATTGGTCCTACACCCCCAGGAACAGGCGTTATATAAGAAGTTAATTCAGATAGATTTTCAAAATCCACATCACCAAAAATTTTACCATCAACTTTAGAAGTACCCACATCCACGATAACAGAATTATTTTTTATCATATCTTTTTTAATTATTTTAGGTTTACCGACTGCTGATATTAGTATATCGGCAGTTTTAGTTATGTCGGATAGATTTGTTGTGGCGCTGTGACAAATTGTCACCGTTGCATCTTTATTCAAAAGCATCTGTGCAAGAGGTTTCCCGACAATATTTGAACGTCCAATAATTACAACGTGTTTTCCTTGCAGATTAATTTTATATTCTTCCAAAAGTGTCAAAATTCCTTTTGGCGTGCAGGGATAGGCATACGGCTCAACACCTATGGACATTTTACCAATATTTTCGGGTGTAAATCCATCCACATCTTTTTTGGGCGAGATTGCCTGAATTATATTTGTCGAATTTATTTGTTGCGGAAGCGGAAGCTGAACCAAAATAGCGTCAACATTTTTATCGTTATTAAGTTCAGAAATTTTATCTAAAACAGTTTTTTCGTCAATATTTTGTGGATAAGTTAAAACCGTTGAGGTTATTCCGATTTTTTCGGCGGCTTTTTTCTTTAGATTTACATAAAGTTCGCTTGCCGGATTATCTCCAACCAGAATTACAGCCAGAGACGGTTTTTTATCGAGCTTTCTTATTTCTTCGCTCAATTTGTTTAATATTTTTGCGGATAGTTTTTTTCCGTCTAAAATTGTTGTCATAATTACTCCTTACCGTTTTACCCCTGAGGCAGATTTAATCTGTAATAAAATTGCTTGATTGCCTCTTGTGCTATTTTAGAATCTTTTTCAATAGAATTTTCTAAAAGATCCACATCCGTTGGGATTACGCCCAGAATATCCAAATCGTGTTTTTTTAGCAGTTCATAAATAGAAACAATTTCTTTGTTCTCAACTTTGTTCAACACTACCCCGATTTGACCGCCTGCGGAATATTTTTCAGAAAATTCCTCAATTCTTTTTGCAAGATTTGCCGATTCATCCGTCGGGTTTGCAACTATTAAGGCTGTATCAACATCAACGTCCACAAGCTGATTTAGGTATTTTAAATCAAATTCGCAATCAAAAATCACAATGTCATAGCGTTCAATTAGTTTAATAAGTGCATCATTAATCTGTTTTGTAATCGGGCATCTGCAATCTTTTGAGGCAACAAGCCAAGAAACGATTATGTCGGTATTTTCGTCCAAAGAGACAATAATATCTTCAATCGCCCATTCAATATATTCCTGCTTACTCATGTTTTCAGGAACGCCCGTTTTATATTCATGTTTGCCGCTTCTTATACCATAAATCGTGTTTCTTATATCAAGCCCAAAGCTATGCCCCAACTCACCTGAAAGGTCATTATCAAACAGTAAAACAGATTTTTCGGGATAAAGTTCTTGAAAAATCCTCAAAAATGCCTTTGTAACTGTCGTTTTTCCGCTTCCGCTTTTTCCCATAATTGCAAGTTTTGCTGTCACTTATTTCTCTCCATTTTTTCTTTTAATTTCAAAGATAATTCTCGCGTCAAATTCATGGCTTTTTCAGACAATTCCACTGTCAACGAACCTGCCCCGCAGGAAGGTGTAACCATACTATTATTAATTAAAAGTGATTTATCAATTCCTTTTTTAACCAAATAATCTATCGCTTCGTCAAATTTTTCAACCATTGTATCTATATTAGCTTGCTCCAAAGCGTCTTTATCAAGCGTTGGAACTATTCCCCAAGCGATTAGCCCGCCATTTTGCAAAAAAGGTTTTAATTCTTCGGAAAAAAGGCTAAGGTTTTGAGCGAAAGCATAGCCGTCAAAATTTATGATATCAACCCCACACTCAATAGGAACAGTCCAATCGCACTTCCCGCAGCAATGAATTGCACTCAACGCACCGTTTTCCTTTATCAAATCAGAAACCGCTTTGATAATCTCAATTACATCTTCTTTCGTAACCGTTATAAACGCAGATGTTCCAAGTTGGGAAATCGAAGGTTCGTCAATGAAAATTATCGGGATTGTGCTTGAATTCGCATTTTTAATTTCCTTAATTTGCCAAAGTGCTTTTAAAGCAAGCGTTTTTACAACAATTTCTCTTAGCGTTTCGTCATAAAATGCACATTTATTTTCCCTGTTCGTCAATGTAGTAGCAAGAGTAAAAGGACCCACCACCTGACCTTTAGCGTATTTTGGTTTTGTATCTTTGACTATATCTAAAAAAGGCTTAAATGTTGAGGAATACTGCTCTGTTATTGCATACTTATCAAGAGCCCCAACATCTTTATTTAAGGTGATTTCTTCATAATCCAAAAATAAATTTTCCAACTGTTCAAAAAACTCGTCCGTCTCGTTCTCAAGATAAATTTTCTCCGCGTCCAAATCAACCACAAGCCCCGGCATGTTTTCCAAATATTGAACAATCATATCTTCATTTTTATTCAATTTGGCTAATTGGGGCCAAAACGGGATGAGTGAAAAATTTCTTTTAACTATTTGCATAGCACTGTTAAAATCTTTATGAGGCAAAGAGCCGATTGCCATGCAGTTCAGTTTTAAGTCTATGTTTTTCTTCATAATCCCCAATTGGTTTAAAGTGTAAAAAAGTCGGACATTTTTGTCCGACAATTCTATTCTAAATTTATTCAGCTGTTTCTGTTTCTTTAATTTCTTCTTTAAGAATTTCAGAGGCACTAACGATAACTGTAATCTCTGTTTTAACTTTAGAAGTCAATTTTATAAGCATTTTGTATTCGCCAACTTTGTTGATTGGAGCATTCAACGAAACATTTTTTCTATCGACTTCAATATTTGTTTTAGCCAAAAGTTCTTCAGCCAATTTTTTGGTAGTGATCGTCCCGAATAATTTTCCGCTTTCGCCTGCTTTTGCAGTCAGTTCAAGCGTAGCCAATTTTTCGATTTCTTTTGCTTTTTCCAAAGCTTGTTGATGTAATTTTTCTTGTTTCGCTTTAATTCTTACCAAATTTTGTTCGCGATTTTTCAAAGCACCTTCGGTTGCAACTTCAGCAACTTTTTGAGGCAACAAGAAATTTCTCGCATAACCGTCTTTAACATTTATCAAATCCCCTGCTTCGCCAAGGTTTTGTACGTCTTTTTTTAATATTACCTGCATTTTTATCTCCTTTTTATTCCGTAGTATTTTAATCGTACTAAAAACATAAAAAAATGTCGACATTTTTCATAGAATTAATTAAATTATGTTAATTACCGCAACACTTTCAATGTGATATGTATGGCAAAACATGTCAAAAGGCTGTATAAATTCTACATTTGCCCCCTTTGAAACAAGATATTTCAAATCTCTTGCCAAAGTTGCAGGATTGCAGCTAATGTAGATTATTTTACCTTTGCAAAGCTGAATTGCTTTTTCTAAACAACTTTCTGAACAACCTTTTCTCGGCGGGTCAAGAATTATGACATCAAATTTTCTCTTTTTCGTTTTAAGTTCTTTTTCAAAGAATTTTTGAGTATCCATATTGTGAAGTTCGACATTTTTAATCTCGTTCAGTTCAAGTGTCTCTGCCGCCAAATCGACCGATTCTTTGTTTTCCTCAACGCTTACAACTTTTCTGCAAATATCGCAAACACTTATCCCAAAAGCAGTTACGCCCGCATAGGCGTCTAAAACAGTAGGAGTTTCAAAATTATTTTTTATGTAATCTTTTACAAATGCGAAAATATTTTCAGCACTTTGAGGGTTAATCTGGAAAAATGTTTTCGGACCTATGCGAAAAGTCTTATCCAAAATCCGCTCTTTTATAAACTCTTTTCCGACAATCAGTTCGGTTGTTTCGCCCATGATTACGTTTGTTTTTTTAGGGTTAAAGTTAACACAAACTCCGACAATTTCTTTAAAATTTTCGTGCAGATTTTGGGCAAAATCTTCAAGTTTCTCAAAAACCTTTGGGGAATTTACGACAAGGATTACAAGAACTTTGCCCGTTGCTTTTGAAATTCTTAGCACAACGTGGCGTAAATCTCCGCCATTCTTTTTTTCATTGTAGCCTGAAATCGTGTAATCATAAGCAGAATTTCTTATAAATTCAATAATTTTATCACAAATCTCCGGTTGAATAGGACAGTGTTTTATGTTGATGATTTCGTGCGATTTTGGTTTGTAATATCCAGCTAAAATTCTTTTAGAAACCTTTGTCTGCGCAATCGGGTATTGAACTTTATGTCTGTAATGCACGTTTTCGGGGCTTGGCACAGGGTTTTTCACCTCAACATCAATGTTCGCGATACTTTTTATGGCATCCTCGATTATTTCTTTTTTCAGTTGAAGTTGATAATCGTAGTCTATAAATTGGAGTTGGCATCCACCACAAACGTTTTGTAAAGCACAAAACGGCTCAACTCTATGTTGTGATTTTTCGAGAATTTCCACGATTTGAGCGTTCGCCCAATTTTTATTCAGTTTAGTAATTTTTATTTTTAATCTATCCTCAGGACAAGCATTTTCAACAAAAACGACCAAACCCTCATGTTTGGCTATCCCAAACCCGAGATTGGATAATTTTTCGATATTGACTACAATTTCATCAGCTACTCTCATAGATTACATCTTAGCACGAATAAAAGCTTATTTATTAAAATTATGGATTAAAAGAAATATCAAGGCAATTTATATCTCAATACTGAATCAGAGCCCTGACAAGAGACAAAAAGCATGTTTCCATTCAGATAAATATAGTAAGGTTTTTTGAGATTACTGATTAACACAGAAATGACACCGAGATTTGAAACTTTTAAAACATTATTGTTGTTATAATTTGCTATATACATATTTTTCGATTTATCAACAGCCAGCCCTATCGGACCGCTGATTTTAGGGTCTTTTATATAAACCATTTTTTTATCATCAGGAGTAATTTTTATAATATTATTGTTATTAAATTCTGCGACATAAACATTTCCGTCCACATCAGTGGTAATCCCCGTTGGAGCCGAAACATTTTGATATATCCTGTTCGATTGATTTATCAAACTTTTTTGTTCAGGAATACTTGCTTTTTGCTGTGATAATGCAAAATTCAACTGATTTGCGAGTGCTTGAGCATCTTGAGCCCTTGCAGAGGTTGGGGGGATAATGGTTAAATAAGTTTTGGCTTTCTGGTTTTCACCCAGCTTATAGCTTAACCAAGCTGCCTTGTAAGCCGAATCGTAATCATCAGATTTTCTCACAATAATTTGCTTAAACACAGCTAATGCCGCATCATATTGTTGTAAATATTCTAAAACCGAGCCGAGATTATAATATGCGTCAATATAATTGGGGTCAAGTCTTATAGCATTTCTAAATGAGGTTACTGCTTCGTCATATTGCCCTATTTTGTAATAATCAATCCCAAGATTGTATTGCAACCGTGCATCCGTTTTAACCTCAGCTGCGTTGACATTTGTTATTGATAGAATTAATATAGCGAGTAAAATCAATATTTTTTTCATTGTGTTTTCCCTCATTTATTTTATTGCTATTGAATTTCTCTTAACTGTTCAATCACATCGCCGTTATTTTTGGAAAATTCATTGCCGCGGGCTTCAATTGCCAGACGCAAAATCAAAGGTAAATTAAGTGCTTTATTTGATTTTAAATTATTACAAAAAATTTCTTCAAAATTATTTGGCAACCTAAGACTCCAATTTTCATCGCCGGAAGTCCCCGGACGATTGTAAACATCTTTTATCCCAAAGTAATCAGGAAAGAAAATTTGAATATTTTCCGCTTTGCAGGCAAAAAGTTCAACCAATTTCATTTGTGCCAAAAAGTCAGTATCATGAGTTAATTTTACGATAATATCATCTTTATTTTCTTCATCAGGAAATAAATCTTCAACCAAATTTTTAGCGTGTAAATAGCCTTCGTGAGTATTAATCAAATCATCAGCCCACATCGAAATTGGTCGGTTGTCATGAGTACCGACCATTACCCAACTGCGATTTTGAATATTTTTGCAACGATAAGGATGCTCAAACATTTCAGGTACAACAAATTGTGTCAGCTTCATACCCTGTAAATCATATTTAGCCATAACAGCAGCAACGGGATTTGTCAAAGTCCCCAAATCCTCGCAAACAATGGAATCTTTATTTAATCCCTCTTCTTTTGCAGCATCGATGACTATTTTTTCAATTAATCGTCCGTAAAGCCTAATTTGTTCATCACTAATATTTTTGACCCTAGCTTCCTTATCGGCCCTGATATCAAAATTTAAATCATCCACAGTCGGGATGGCGAATTTTGATAATTCAGGATGTTCAGGAGATGAATATAGTCGACCCGCCCCATCTTCCACAGTAGGCTTATGTCCTTTTTTATAAACCCAAGGATCAATAAGTCCGACAATATGGTCAATTCTTACGCCTCCTGGGTTTTCTTTAAACATTTTTTTAAATAGGGCTTTCATTAAGACCCCGCCTTCGCCGAGCGAACCGTCTTCGTTATAAAGTTTTTCGGGATTAATCACAGGAAATCCCCATGCTTGACCGTCGGCAGAAAAATAATCAGGCGGACAACCCAAAAACCAGCCTTTTAAAAATAGTGATTGATAAGCCCAACAATCTCTGTCTGAAAATGCAACCTGTCTATCTGCAATCATCTTAATCCCTTTAGACAGCGCATATTCTTTTGTAGCTTCAATTTGAGTATGTGCTACAAATTGACAAAACGCATAAAAATTAATTTCATCGGAGTATTTTGCCTCAATTTCATTAATTCGTTTTCCAAATTCCATTTTTTCTTCGATAGATTTGGGGTTAAAAAGATTTTTATCTGTCTTTGTACCCCAAAGCGGCCAGTAATCATTGTTATGTTCAATGGAAAGTACTTCATAAAGAGCATCTTTATCCAGCCAAAAACTATTTTCGCGTTTATATTTTTCAAAACTCTTTTTTAAACCATTTAACTTTAGTTTTTTAAAACTTTTAAAAGCCTCCCTTAATGCGTTGTCCTGAGCATCGCAAATATAGGAATAAGAGGTTTTAGCCAAATTTTTATTCGGATTATTTTCAACGATTTCGTCAAAAGTTTCTAGCGATAAAATATTGCCCCATTTGTCAGTATTCAATTGTTTTAAATCAATAAAAAGCGGATTATTTGAAAAAATTGTGCCTGTGTAAGGCGACGAATCAAAACATTTTGTTTTACCCGCAGGTCCCAACTGAATTACGTTGAAAATTCCCGACAAAAAATCAATAACTTTTTTGCCTGCAGATGAGTTTGCGGTTCCAAATCCTGTGTCTTCAACTATTTCAGAAGGAAAACTATTTGAATGAATAATAAGCGCAAGATTTTTTTTACCAAGAATTTTTAAAGCTTCTTGAATGGTTTTTAGCGTTGCACTTTTATCTAATAACTTACAACTCATGCACCTCTCCTTATTGACTGCAGACTTCTTTCAAATCTTATCATGCAAAAAAAAAATTACAAGTGGATTAATGGACTTGCCATGGTAAAGGAAAGTTAGGCAATTCCATTTAGTGATAGGAGTTTATCAAGGTTTAGGTCCAGTGAAAACATTGCAAGAGAGATATTTTCAAACAACGATTTACGAACGCAGGGATTGAATATTTTTATAATAGGTTAATTTGACAGTTCTTTATATAAAAATCAATCATGCTAAGTAACTAATCACCAGGCATGAACATGGACATAAGTTATGATTTAGCGAGCTTTTCACCTCTCCCTTGCGGAGAGGTCGACTTTCAGCACGAGCAGGAACGGCGAGTGTTAGAAAGTCGGGTGAGGGTTAATTTCAATCAGCGTAAGCTTTTTTACCCTCCACCTAATTTTTCCCTTACGTAGGACAGGGTCACTCGCCTCATTCTTCGGCTGACCGACCCAAGCATCCCTATCCAACCCGTCGAAAAACCCATCATCTGCTCGCCTTATCAAGAGCCGGACAAGCATTGGCTGTATGACCGGGAAACTGGCATTCCCCATCAAGAAATGTTCAGAAGGCCGGCCAGTTATTGGTATAAGGTCGAGCGCACTGGAACCGCACAACAACGCCTTGAGGGGTTTGGCACACAAGAAGAATCTGAAGACTTACCCTTGGTCAATATTCTTCGGGAAGATGTGAAGCGTTGGCGAAAATCGGGATGGCGGAATGCGACCGAAACCACTAAACAATTGCTGAGGCATTGGTTGCGCGAGGATCGCCATCGCCGCTTATTCTTTTGCCAGTTGGAAGCGGTGGAGACGGTCATTTATTTGCGCGAAATTATGGAAAGGGGAAAGGAACCCGGATTTAAACCAAAACTCAGCATAGACGAGTATCGCTTGCTCTGTGCAGGCAAGAATCCTAGGCCGATAGAATGGATTGCCGGCGTGGCGCAACATCCAAAATTAGTGGACCAACCCAATGAGGCGAATAGCCAAGGCTTGACCCGTTATGCCGCGAAAATGGCGACTGGCAGCGGCAAAACGATAGTCATGGCGATGCTGATTGCGTGGGCGTTTTGCAATCGGGGCAGGAATCCGGGCGATTCGCGCTTTCCTAATCGAACCCTCGTGGTTTGCCCCAATTTGACGATCAAGGAACGGCTTTCGGTATTGCGGCCCGGAGATTTGGGCAATTATTACGACCAGTTCGACTTGGTTCCGGGTAATCTTAAACCAGAATTGCAAAAGGGCAAGGTGCTGGTCAGCAATTGGCATTTCTTTGCGCCAGAATCTGAATTTATCAAAGTCGGTGGCGTGACCGTAGGGCGCTTAGGCGAAGAAACGCCGGACGCTTTCGCCAAAAAGCGGCTAGACGATCTTTGGAATGAAGAACCGGTGATGGTGTTGAATGATGAAGCCCACCATGCTTACCGTCCCGCGCCAGTTTCACCCGATGCCAAACTCAGCGATGATGAAAAGGCCGACCGGGAAGAAGCCACGGTTTGGGTGACGGGCTTGGACAAGCTGAATGCGGCTTGCGGCATTGCCTTTTGCGTGGACCTATCGGCCACACCATTTTATATTCAAGGCAGCGGCTACCCGGAAGGTTCGCCCCTGCCTTGGATCGTTAGCGATTTCAGCCTAGTCGATGCCATCGAAAGCGGCATCACCAAGATTCCTAGATTACCCGCCATCGACAATACCGGACAGCCCGACCCGGTTTATTTCAGGCTTTGGGAAAGCATAATGAACAGGATGCAACGCGGTGATAGATTGACGGGGGGCAAGCCCAAGCCAACGGCGGTATATCGTGAAGCAAGTGGCGCTTTGCTGACTTTGGCGGGCGAATGGAAGGGCCGGTTTGAGCAAATGAACCAAGCCGCACCGGGCCAAGTGCGAACCCCGCCGGTCATGATCGTCGTCTGTGACAATGTGGACATTGCCGAACATTTCCATCGAATGGTTTCCGGCGAGGAAATGATTGAGGTAGAGTTGCCGGAAGAAGAGGAGGAAGACGAAGCCGCACCCAAGAAAAAGAAGAAGCCCAAGCCGCAAAAGCTGTATGGGCCGGGGTTGCAGGGCTTCCCTGAACTTTGGAACCGACAAGGCGAGGAAGTGACATTGCGCATAGATTCTGAATTGTTGGGACAGGCGGAAAGCCAAAACCCCAAGGCGACACGCAAAGAAGCCGCCGAGGAATTGCGCAAGATTGTTTCGACCGTGGGCCGTGTGGGCGAAGCCGGTGGGCATGTCCGTTGCGTGGTCAGTGTGAATATGTTGAGCGAAGGGTGGGATGCCAATAATGTCACCCATATTCTCGGTTTGCGGGCTTTCGGTAGCCAATTGCTGTGCGAGCAAGTGGTGGGGCGCGGTCTGAGGCGCATGGATTACACGCCTGACCCGGCAACGGGTTTTTTGACCGAGGAAACCGTCGATGTGTTTGGCGTACCCTTTTCGCTAATCCCGTTCAAGGGCAGAAAACCGATCAATGGCCCATTGCCACCAGAACGGCCTTTGCATGAAATCAAAGCCCTGCCTGAACGCAATGCGTTGGAGATTCGCTTTCC
>CAISJE010000166.1 GCA_903885635.1 uncultured bacterium | reverse complement strand
TTCGGCGGTTCCCTTTGTCTGACACTCGTAACCTCGTGTCGAAAAATTTTCCTCGTCGTCGACAAGTCGACACCCTCCCTTCTAAGGCTCGCAAACTCGCCAAGAAGAGGAGCTGCCGCAAGTGAGGAGGAGGTGCGAACGTCTATTGCTAAAGGATTTTGACCTTAATTGATTTCTGGTGATTAGTTACCAAAAATGGTTTGTTTTGTAACTTTATGTAAAGAAACAATCCAAATCTTTAAAGTTTTTTGTCAATAACGCCGAAAACTTATTTGTAAGCAAAAAAAGCAATAGTTGTTGAAAGGGATATATATGTTGAAGAAAATCGAATCACCTACAAATAATATTTATGAAGGTGTCGAATTTGTATTAAGAGGAGCAAAAAAACGCCGTTCTATGGCAATGGCGACCGCAAAAATGCTTAATTCAGAGGCAGGTGTTCAAACAAGACTTGTTGCGATTAAGTAGGAAGATAGTTGAATTATTGATGAGAGTTTTTGGCGGATTTGCGAAGCAAATCCGCCTTTGTTTCTATTCTTCCCAATCTTCCCAGTCGGGTCTTGGCTTGAAAACCACGTCATAGCCGAGCAAATCTGCGATTTCTAATACTTCCTTGAACTGTACAGTTTCTCTTTTCAATTTATGCGACAAATTGGACATGCTAAGATTGTCTGTCTTAAGTTGATTTAATCTTCTTATAACTTTTGACATAGAAACATCACGCCATAAAAATGTATTGTAGCTATTTGCTTAATTCTTCAACTTCAAGGAGACCTTAAGATTTTGTGTTGCAATTTTTTGGTGTTTTTTAAAGTTCTTACACAGCCGCAAGGGGCGAGGAGTGCTACGGCTATTAACTTTGAGGTGTTTATATGTTTTTGCCCTGTTCATGGTGATTAATTACCTGATTTTTAAACTCTTTTACATAAGTTTACATTTTTTATAACTGCACGATGGATTTTCAATTAACTGCAAATAAAGCCCGAAAAACATTCGTTTTTCGTGTCTACAACTATCTCTATTAACCTCTCCCAAATTATATTAATATTCAATACCCTGTCTTGCCATTACTCCTACATCGAAATAATGCTTAATAGGTTTCATTTCAGTAACCAAATGCGCAAGCGCTTTGAGTTCAGGGTGTGCGTAACGTCCTGTTAAAACAATTTCCAAACTCTCAGGCTTATTTAAAAGTGTGTTCTTAATATCTGAAACTTTAAGCATATTCATTGCTACACAAATATTAATTTCATCTAAAATGATAAGTTGATATTTACCACTGTTAATTGCCTCTTTGGCGTATTCCCAACCTTTTTTTGCTTCTTTAAAATCGTCCATGCAAATATTATGAGAGTAAACAACTCTGTCCATGCCGAACTGTTTTACATCAAGATTCGGTAAAAACTGTGATGCGGAAACAATTTCACCATAAGATGTGGCAGAATCTCCTTTGGTGAATTGGATTATTAATACGTTCCAACCATGCCCAAGAGCTCTTAGTGCAAGCCCCAAAGATGCTGTTGTTTTACCCTTGCCGTCGCCTGTATATATTTGTATGTAACCATGTTCTAACAACTTTTTATCCCTCCAAAAGATAGACTAACCTGCATAAATATATTATAAATCTATTTACACTCTCTCACCTCGATTATTCGAAGTACATTTATAAATCTCATTTTAATTTTAATTAAATTTTGCTGAAACTTTATTATTACAATACTAATCCAAAATAGAACAAAAGTTTTCATTTTTTCCAGTATTTTTACAATTGTTTTTAACAAAAACCTTGATAAGCCCTTTTGATAAGTAATTTGAGATTTTAAAAAAGTTTTACATAATTTTGGTAAAGTTTCGTAAAAAACTATTGCAATCATGCAGGCATGGGAATTTGCAGTTATGTTAAAAAAATAATCAGATGTAATAAAACTTTAGATGATTGATATCGTGTTTTATTTTTCTAAAGTTTAGTTAAGAATTAGTCTTAGGCTAAAAGTTTTGGTATTATGTTATTAAAAGCATTTATTGTTGAGGAGAAGTGATGAATAAAAAAATATTTTTGTATATAGGACTTGTTTTGGGGGCTATGTTGCTGTTTGTGCCTGCGGCACACTGCGCAATGTCTTTCCCAAATATTAATATAGGTATGAAAGCAGCCAATACTCCTCAAGAATTTTCCCAAGGAGTACAAATCATTATATGGTTAACAATTCTAACGCTCGCGCCAAGTATTTTTATTATGACGACTTCGTTTATAAGAATAATTATTGTACTTTCAATCGCAAGGCAGGCGATAGGGGTTGCATCATTACCGCCAAGCCAAGTGCTGACAGGACTTGCTTTAATTTTAACATTCTTTATAATGACGCCGACCATAAATAAAATTAACACTACAGCAATTCAACCTTATATGAAAAATCAAATTACTCAGCAAGTTGCACTTGATAAGGCAATAATTCCCGCAAGAGAGTTTATGTTTAAGCAGACTGATGAAAAGAATTTGGCGCTTTTTGTGAAAATAGCTAAAATTGAACGGCCTAAAACAAAGGATGATGTTCCAACTTATATCTTAATCCCGTCTTTTATTTTAAGTGAATTAAATACGGCATTTAAAATCGGGTTCGTAATCTTTTTGCCGTTTTTGGTAATTGATATTGTTGTGTCAAGTATTTTGGTATCAATGGGTATGTTATTCTTGCCACCCACGATGATAGCTTTACCGTTTAAGTTGATTTTGTTTGTAATGGTTGACGGATGGTATTTGATTGTCAAATCACTGGTGGAAGGGTTTGTAACATAAGCAAATAAAGGGTGAACGGGGAACGGCGATGAAGTAAAAAGGAAAAAGCAAAGTAGTAGTTCGAAAAAAACAAGTAAAGGCGCCGACAATACAAGTAGGTGTAATGGTGTCTCACTATCGAAGCCCAAAGTGATAAACGAATAATTTTAGTGAAGTCGTGAGGCCATTTCTCACGTTTCGCCAAAGGCTCAACGGAGAAAGAAGGCAAAAAATGGAACAAGATATAATTATAACAATGATGCAGAAAGTTTTTGTGTTGATACTTGAATTGTCGACGCCTGTAATGGTAGTTAGTGTGGTTGTTGGTTTGGTAGTTAGCATATTTCAGACTATAACTCAAATACAAGAATCAACGTTGACATTTGTGCCAAAAATCATTGCGGGAATAGTCACATTGATTATTCTAATGCCTTGGATGTTAAATATTTTTATAACCAGCGTGCATGACCTTTTTGACAGTATTCCAAGTTTGCTGTAGGGGAGTTATATGCCTGTTGATTTAATTGCATTATTATCACCTACTAATTTGATTTTATTTATCGTTGTCTTAACTCGATTAAGTGGCTTGATGACAACGGCACCTCTCATTTCTACCTACCCCATACCTATGCAAATTAAAACTTGGCTTATGGCAATGGTTGCATTTATTATGTTTCCGATTGTTTTGGCTAAAACAGGATTTCAAATGCCCACAAGTATTCCCGAATTATCAATAATTCTTTTAAAAGAATTTATGATAGGGTATATAATTGGTTTTGTAGCTAATGTTGTCTTTATCGGTGTTGAAATAGCTGCGGATTTAATATCCATGCAGATGGGATTAACGGCATCACAGGCTTTGAACCCAATGACCGGAGATACCTCTCCTATTTTATCTCAGGCGTATACTATTTTAGCTTCAATGATTTTTATAGGATTAAACGGATATCAATGGTTGTTTGCGGCTGTATATAAAACATTTCAGATTATGCCTCCGGGGTATGAAATTACTATTAGCGGGACTCTTGTTCAAAATGTAATATTTTTAACAAGCCAAATATTTGTGGTGGGCTTAGGTATAGCTCTGCCTATTTTTTCTGTTTTGGTTATAACGGATGTTTTACTTGGGTTTGTTTCGAAAATGATGCCTAATATGAATATTTTTATGGTAGCATTACCTGTTAAAATATACATGGGGCTTCTTTTGTTTGTCATGCTCATTCCGCTTATGTATTCACAATTACAGGTATTGATTGAAAAATATTTAGCAAGTATAATAACGATATTGGGAGGATGATATTTTGAGTAATCCGGCAGCTGAAAAAACAGAAGATGCCACCCCCCGTCGTAAACAAAAAGAACGAGAAAAGGGGAATATTTCCAAGAGCCAAGATTTAAATGCGGCTCTTATAGTTACGGTTGGAATTGGTATCTTGGGTGCATTTTCACCCAAGATTCTTTCAACTATTCAAACAATGCTTTATTATACATTCACTCATCTCAATCCTAAAGATATAAGTGAGAATGATATTTTGCTTGTATTAATTCCTTTCGTAACAGCACTTGCTCAAATACTTTTACCGTTTTTAATTTTATTAACAATTGCAGTAATTGTTATCATAAGACTGCAGGTCGGAAATATTTTTGCGCCTGAAAAAATAAAGTTTGACTTGAGCAATGTGGCTCCCTCCAAATTTTTACAAAATGCAAAAAAAATGTTTAATCCGGCAGAACCGAGAAATATTGTAGAATTTATAAAATCTTTGGTAAAACTTTTAATTGTATTTTTCTGCGGATACGCTGTTCTTAATGGGAGAAAAGACGAATTGTACGGACTTATGGGGCTTAGTATTTCCACCTCATTTACCGTTATAAGCTCAATATTAACTCAGATGTTTATAAATATGTGCTTGGCAATGTTGGTAATGGGTATTTTAGATAAAAAATTTCAGGATCATGAATATAATAAATCTTTAAAAATGACAACACAAGAAGTAAAAGATGAATTTAAAGATACGGAAGGTGATCCTAAGATTAAAGCGAAAATTCGTTCAATTCAAATGAGAATGGCGCATCAAAAGATGATGTCTAACGTCGCCAAGGCAGATGTTGTTGTAACAAATCCGACACATTATGCAGTTGCCCTGGAGTATAATAAATTGAATGCTTCTGCACCGAGGGTGGTGGCTAAGGGTGTTGATTTTGTTGCATTTAAGATAAGAGAAATTGCTCAAAACAATAAAATTCCTATTGTTGAAAACCCGCCTCTTGCAAGAACGTTATACAAATTAGTCCCGATTGATGGTATAATACCATCAGACATGTTTGTTGCTGTTGCTGAGGTTTTGGCGTATGTTTACAATAAGAATAAGCAGGGAGGTAAGTAGTAAAAATGGATTTAAGTAAACTCGCATTTTTACTGAAAAATAATGATATTGTGCTTGCAGTTGGTCTCGTTACTATTATTGCAATGATGGTATTGCCTATTCCACCGGGGATTTTGGATTTTTTACTTACTTTAAATATTTCTTTTGGGGTTATAATTTTATTGGTTTGTCTTTATACCAAAGAACCTTTGGATTATTCAACTTTTCCGACAATTTTGCTTATTTCAACATTGTTTAGGCTGGGCTTGAACGTAAGTTCAACAAGGTTAATTCTTCTTTATGCGGATGCCGGTAATGTTATCAATTCCTTCGGGGAGTTTGTTGTCGGTGGTAATTATGTCGTAGGTTTCGTAATTTTCATCATCTTGGTTATCATCAATTTTATGGTCATCACAGGTGGTGCAACTCGTGTAGCTGAAGTCTCCGCAAGATTTACGTTGGATAGTATGCCCGGTAAACAGTTGAGTATTGATGCCGATTTGAATTCGGGGTTAATATCAGAGGAAGATGCCAAGGCAAGAAGAAGAAAACTTGAAAGAGAAACCAATTTTTACGGAACAATGGATGGGGCTTCAAAATTTGTAAAAGGAGATGCGACCGCCGGGATTGTAATTACCATAATAAATATTCTTGGTGGATTTGTCATCGGGATGGTTCAGCTAAAAATGAGTGCGATGACATCACTTTCAACTTACACTATTTTAACGGTAGGGGATGGGCTGGTTTCTCAAATACCTGCTCTTTTAATTTCAACTGCAACAGGTTTAATTATTTCTCGTGCCTCAGGTCAAGAGAATTCTCTGAGTGAAGATATTAGAAAAGAAATGTTTTCGGATCCCAGAGTTCTCGGTGTTGTTGCAGGATTACTTTCATTTTTGGGGATTGTTCCGGGGATGCCTACTGTCCCGTTTCTTACTATTGGGATGTTGACAGGCGTTGCCGCTTATTACAGGCAAAAAGCAAATAAGAAAAAAGTCGATGATGAAACGAGGCAGAAAGAAGATACAGCTAAACTGGAAAAAGTCGGAAAAAGAAAGAAAAAAGCAACCAGAGAAAGTGTTTTGGAACTGCTTAGCGTTGAAACAATTGAAATTGAGGTTGGTTATAGACTTGTTCCGTTATTAAATATTGAACAGGGCGGAGATTTATTGGAAAGAATTGCTCAAATCAGACGGCAAACGGCACTTGATTTAGGGATAGTTCTCCCGTCAATAAGGGTTAGAGATAATTTGCAATTGTCCCCGAACACTTATCAAATAAAATTAAAAGGTGTTGCAATAGAAACAGGAGAAGTTTATCCTGAAAGAAGTTTGGCAATGAATTCGTCGGGGAATGTGGAAAATTCAAAAATGGTTGGTATCAGCGCCATTGAGCCTGCTTTTGGGCTTCCTGCGTTGTGGATTGAAGAAAAAGACAAGGATTATGCCGAAGCCAATGGATATACCGTTGTAAGCCCTTCTGCAGTCGTTTCAACACATCTAACTGAAATAATAAAGAAAAATGCATCTGAAATTTTATCTCGTTCAGATGTACAGCAATTAATAGACAATTTAAAAAAGGAAGTTACAGAAGATTATGTTACTGACTTAATGAAAGATTTAAACGCTTCGGATGTCCAACAGGTTATGCAGAATTTATTAAGAGAAAGAGTGCCTGTCAGAGATTTAAAAACAATTTTAGAAACATTGAGTTTACAAATTAAGGTGAACAAAAATAACGATTACTTAACAGAACAAACAAGAAGGGCGCTTGCAAGAAGCATTTGTAAACAAAACTTGGCGGATACAGGAGAACTTCTGGCTGTAACCTTAGCTCCGGATGTAGAAAACCTGATTGCACAAGGAGTGAGTCCTGATGGGCAAAATTTAACTTTGGACCCTGATTTTACAAGAAGATTATTGGACAATCTTAATATGGAACTCGAAAAAGCTATATCTTCGACCGGCAATCAACCGGTAATTCTTTGCTCATCCCCTATAAGATTGGCATTTAGAAGATTAATTGAACGAACATATCCACAAATTACGGTTATGTCTTATAATGAAATTACATCAAATACAAAAGCAAGATCCGTTGGAGTAGTTAAAGTGGCTATGGCTAACGTTGGGTAAATTAAAAGTGAAAGGATACAAAAAAAATGAATGAATTGTTAGAAAAAAATCAAGTAATAAGTATTATCCCTCAAGATTTTAAAAATTCTAATAAAGGTAAAGTGGTAGATATTCAAAAAGAACTTTTTTTATTGGAGGTATTGCATGTTCCTGACGGTATTTCGACTAAGCAATTAATAGAATTTTATGCTCAAACCAAAAATGGAATGTTGTATTTTGTTTCTGATATTCAAGAAATTAATGGAAATATTCTTAATGTTTCGATGCCAAGAAAACATAGATTTTTACAAAGAAGAGCTTTTACCAGAATTAAATTTTTTCAAGATATTGAGTGTAAGTTGGGTGAAAACTCATATAAAGTTGCTTCGTTAGATTTATCTGCAGGCGGAATGAAGCTGAAAGTAAATGAACCTTTGGATATTGATTCAGAGTATGATTTATCTATAAAATTATTGGGTGAAAATTATGTAAAATGCAGGTATGAAATTATAAAGATTGAAAAAAATTATGACGGATTTTATACTTTATCGGGACGATTTAAAAACTTGACGAATATTGATAGAATGGGAATAATCCAATTTTGTATGAGAAAAAGTATAGAAAATGTGAATAAATAAAATGACTAAAAAGGGTATTCCGCAAAGAAAAAGATTAGCTGCTATATTTGTAAGTTTTTCTATATTGATTATAGGAACACTCTCATTGCTTGAAAGCATGTCCTTGGATTATTATTCAGTTTTGGGGACTTTAGGGAAAATTATTCCTGCAAGTATAATGTTGGGCGGTATTGGTTGGATTATGGGTACGATTTTGGATAAACCAAGAAGAAGACAAAAAAGCGGATATACTAATTTATTTGCAAATAAAATGGAGAGGAAAAATTGAAAATTAAGCTTGAAAAACGCCCTATGAAGATAGGTACAGCAATCGCTTTAACCATAAGTATAATGGTTACGGCTGCTACTTTGGGTATTGCCGTTTATGCACTATTTTTTGTGAACAATATATTTAGTCCCGTTGTACTTCAAAACGAGATTTCTCAACAATTGTATGTATTTCAGGACAGCCTTCAAAGGCTTGTTTTAGCGTTCTTAATTTTTGGTTTAATTTCCGCATATTATATGACCAAAGTCATTCTCAACCCTTTATTAGACCTTGTTAGAGGGAGTAAAGAATTATCTGAAGGAAATTTTGAATATAGATTTAAGCAGACAAATTATTCTGAAATTAATAAATTAACCGATACCTATAATCAAATGGCTGAAAGCCTCCAAAATTTGTATACGGAATTGGAAAATAAAGTTAAGGAAAGAACGATTGAACTGGAAAATATGAATATGGAGTTAAAAAATACTCAAGTAATGATGATTCACAGTGAAAAAATGCGTTCTTTGGGGCAATTGGTCGCAGGGATTACACATGAAATAAATAATCCGATAAATTTCATCCACGGGAATATGGTTCATTTAAAAAATTATTCAACGGCTTTGATTGATATTATTAATTTGTATGAATCATATGAAGAAGAATTGGCGGATGAGAAACGTCAGGAATTAAAAAAAATGAAAGCTAAAATCGAACTGGATTTTATCAGAGAAGATTTACCTCTGTTAATAAAAAGCTGTCATGAGGGTACCGAGAGAACAAAAAATATAATCAATGATTTAAAAAACTTTTCGAGATTGGACGAAATGGTTGTTAATAATGTAGATTTACCTAAAGAAATTGATACAACGTTAAATATTTTGCATAATAAAATTAAGGGTAAAATTGAAGTTGTTAAAGATTATGCGCCTAATCTTCCTACTATAGAGGGTTATGGTGGTCAGTTAAATCAAGTGTTTATGAACATTTTAGATAATGCTTGTTATGCAATTCAAGAAAACGGTACCATTTATATCAGGTTACAAAAAGAGGGAAAAGATGTTATAATAGAATTTGAAGATACTGGCTGTGGTATGCAAAAAGAACAACTTGAAAAAATATTTGAACCATTTTATACGACTAAACCTGTTGGCTCAGGTACAGGTTTAGGTATGTCCATCAGTTATAAAGTTATACAACAACATCATGGACTAATATTTGTTGATAGTGTTGCAGGTAAAGGCACAAAATTTAGAATTCAATTGCCTATAAAAATGAAAATAGCAGTAAAAAAAGATTAGGAATTAAGAATTGGAACATAGCATGGATAATAAATATAAAGTTTTGCTGGTTGATGATGAAGAAGATAATTTAGCTCTGTTGCATCGAACTTTACGGCAAGATTTTTACATCCTAAAAACAACGTCCCCTCTTGAAGCATTGGAGATGTTGAAAGAAAATTCTGTAGAACTTATTATTTCTGATCATAAAATGGATGAAATGGATGGCGTTGAATTTTTAAGAAGAAGTCATGACCTTAACCCTGATTGTGTGAGATTGCTGGTAACGGCATATTCTGATTCGGCGATACTAATTGATGCAATAAATTTGGGAAAAGTTTACAGGTACGTTAAAAAGCCTTGGGAGCCTTCGGAATTACTGATGATAGTAAAATCTGCGGCGGAATATCATCAACTTAAGAAAGAAAATGACAGGTTGATATCTGATTTAAAAGAGCTTTTTGCAGGAACGGTTAACGCGATTATTGAAGCTTTGGACGCCAAAGATTCTTTTACTCTCGGTAGAAGCCGCAGAGTTACATTTTTTGCGTTAAAAATGGTAAAATATTTTAATCTGCCGATGGAGCAAATGAGTAAACTGGAATTGGCTGGGTTGTTGCATGATATAGGAATGATTGGTGTTCCTGAAGATATTTTAAACAAAACAGAGGTATTAACTCCAGAAGAATTTGAAAGTATAAAAAAGCATGTAAACCATGGCGTGAAAATTTTAGAGGATATAAAACAATTGAAAGATGTCGTGGAAATTATAAAATACCATCATGAAAAATTTGACGGATCGGGTTATCCTTACGGACTTAAGGGAGATGAAATTCCTCTGAACGCCAAAATAATAGCCATAGCTGATGCTTATGACAGTATGGTTTCAAATCGTTCTTATAGAGCAGGGTTGTCGCATGAGGAAGCTATGAAAAGAATTGAAGAACAGGCAGGACGCCAATTTGATTCTATTGTCGTTCAGGGATTTAAAGCCATAATACCTGAAGCTCTTGAAGAAATTGAGGAGCATGAACGATTAGCGGCAGAGGTTGTATGAGTTTGATAAATATTTTGAGAAAAAAGTTTAAACTAGATTTTTTCACAACGCCCTCTCATTCTCAGAAATTTTTTATATTTTCAAAATTAAAACAATTTTACAAATACGACATATCAGAAACCGATGCTTATAAGCCACAAGAGGCTTTGATGGTGGCTCAAAAAAGAGCGGCTAAGATTTATGGAACAAAATCCACTTATTTTTTGACTAACGGTTCAACAAGCGGAATTGTTGCAAGTGTCTTGGCTTGCGTGAGGACGGGCGAAAAGGTTTTACTCTGGGATGAGTCTCATGCCTGTCATTTAAATGCTGTTAAGCTTGCAGGAGCGATGCCTGTTTATTATAAATTAGTGAAAGATGGAAATTGGGGGATTTATACTCAAACTACTGCTGAAATAATCGAAAAAAAATTAAAATGCGAAAAAATTAAAGCGGTAATTATCACTTCACCGGCTTATGAGGGGATTGTTTCGGATGTGGCGAAAATAAAAGAAGTTTGTAAAAAATACGGAGCTTATTTGATTGTGGATGAGGCACACGGGGCTTTGTATCCGTTTTGTGACAAGCTTCCGACCTCTGCGATTTATTCGGGCGGTGATTTTGTCATCCAATCCCTACACAAGACTGCGGGGGGCTTAAATCCGACGGCACTTTTGCACTGCAATCTCGATATTGATGTTAAAAACGCACTTGAAATGATTACAACGACAAGCCCGTCTTATCCTTTGCTTGCGAGCATTGAAAAAAACATAAACTTTTTAAACAGTAAAAAAGGGCGTGGTAAAATTTTAGAATTGATTGAAAATATTGAAGATTTGAAAAAAAATGTTCAATATTGCGAATTTTACGAGGGCGACCCGACAAAGATTTTAGTAAAAGCTCCTAATCTAAACGGCTTTGAGCTTTCGGAATTTTTATATACGAACAAAATTGAGGATGAAAAAACAAACGAAAAATCCACCATGCTTTTATGCGGAGTGGGAACAGATTTTAAAAAACTAAAAAAACTTGAAAGGGTTTTGAAAAAGATTTAATCGTAGTTGAAATGGGAAATGGGGAAAATGGCAGGATTTCAGGATGGGGTGGGCTTTAGCCCACCAATGATTATTAATTTTTCTTCCAAATAATTATATGCGGGTAAATCTCTTCGACAGATTTTCGCCAATTTTTCTCGTCTCCAAATCCGATTGAAAATTGAGCAGTATGTAGGGTGGGCTTCAGCCCACCAATGATTATTAATTTTTCGTCCAAACAATTATATGCGGGTAAATCTCTTCGACAGATTTTCGCCAATTTTTCTCGTCCCCAAATCCGATTGAAAATTGAGCAGTGTTTTTACCTAGTTGTTGAGCATCTTTAACATCAATTGGTGGACCTGCAGGGATTGTGCGCGCAGGGTTTTTCGGGCTGGAAATCATTCCGATTGCTCTTAATATTGTTATCAAAAGAAAATTTTTCTTAACTTCATACTCGCATAAGCCCTTTGTTATAACCTCAAACCCTTGTGCTGAAACGTATCTGCCCATAGGAGCCGTATTAGTTTTCACCTCAATACCTTTTGCTTTAGGTAAATTTTTTCTTATATCATAATCGGGGTCAAAGTCTCTTTCAATAAGCGTGTTCATATCCTCTGAAAATGTTTTTGAAATAGGTTCTTCTAAATTAAATTTCGCTTGCAAAAGATGGTTTTTTGTCTTGTTGTTCCAATTAATTTTAAAATTAAGAAATTTTGAACCTTTATTTAGAGAAATTTCAGTATTTAAAACTGTGTTACCAATTTTAAATTTAACTCCAAGCGCGCATTGAAGCCGCCCTTGTCTCAAAATTTTTGAAGAAATTATACTACTTTTAAATCCCAAATCATTCACTGCAGGAGCGAAATTATAACTGTCGCCTTCGTCTTTGCAATCAACGAATTTAATAAAATCATTATAAATGTTTCCACTGTGCTTATCCGTAACAATAATTTTAGCGTTTTTAATCATTATAGATATGTTTGCGTTTTCCAGTTTTGTTTGAGAAACTTTTAAATCAAACGGGTCAAACATTTGACAATAAAGCTTGTTGGGTTTTGACAAAAGTTTAGATGGGCTTTTTGATTTGATTTCTGTCAAATAAGTATAAATGTTTGTGTAATCTTCTGTAACGGGAATTTTTTGGGTGTTGTACAAAAGCTCGTCATTAAACCCTCGTCTTTTGGCGATAATTTGACAGTCTTTTTCGGGTAATTTTTGCGCTGATTTAAATTGCACAAGCCCTGAAAAATCTTCGTCCGAAAGATTAATTATGAGAGAGGATTCTCCGATTTCCAATTTTAATTCTTCAATAATCGTATTAGCGATTTGCAAAACTTTTTCGTAGCGCATTACATTTTCTTGGTGAACCAAATCGGTAGAGCATCCGCAAATCCCGTCATGGGCTTGGTTTTGCAAAAGCAATTTATAAGCGTACTCAATAACGTTTTCATATGATTTTGTTTTATATTTTTTTTGTGAAAATTTTTGGAATTTATTTGCCAAATCAAGCATATAGGAACATTTGACATTATATTGCTTAAGTTTTGTTCGCGCGGAGTAGCTTCCTTGCAGGATAAAAGTCGATGAGTTGTCGCGAAGTTCGTCATTGTGCTGAAATTGAAAATTATTTTTTACGAGTTCAAAATACTTAAACGGCGAAGCAAGTTCTATTTCATAATCTTTCAAATATTTATTGACTTCTTTAATTTGTTCTGAAATATCGGCCTCTATGTCTAAATGGTCTGCCCCGATAGGCAAAAGCAGGACATTTTGAGATTTTTGGGCGATTTTATCTAAGTGCTTTTGTAAAAAATCGCTTTTTTCTTTAATTGATGAATTACCTGAAAAAATATCCATAAAATATCCTTGGATAAGATTTACAGTTTTAATTCCATCGAAAAGGAATTCCGAAGGGATATCCTCCGGACATCCGCGCCAAACAATCGCTTTATCAATCCCAAATTCTTTCAATATGGCTGGAATATTTTTGCTGTGCCCGAAAGTGTCCGCAAAATATCCTAAAAAGTCTTCACACCCTAAGCTTTTGGCATATTTTATTCCGATTTTAAGATTTTTTCTAAAACAGACCCCGTCTGTTAAAAATTCGTCAACAAGAGTATAGCAAGGTCCAATAAAAAGTTTCTTTTGTTTTATTAATTTTCTTACAAGGGTTTCTTTTTCAGGATTAAGTTCAAGATAATCGTCGATTGCGCTTGTTTGCCCGTCAAAATAAAAGCATGGGATTTTCCCGTTTTCAAGCAGGTTTAAAATATTGTCAAACACTCTGAGCAGTCGCAGCCTGAAAATTTCAAATTCTCTGTACCATTCTCTGTCCCAATGGGTATGCAAATATGCAATAACTTTTTTCTTCATGAATTTATTTTAACTTATTTTTTAAAAAAATGGAACGGGATTGCGTAAAAATTAACATTTTTCGAAGTTTTCAAATCCTTAATAACTTTACAACTTTACACTTTTCAAGTAATCTATAATTGAAATGAAAAAACAAAAAATACTTTTAATTTATCCTCCTTCTCCCATTATGAACAGAGAGGACCGATGCCAACAGCCCTTAAAAGAATTGTTGGTAATCCCGCCTTTACCTCCAATGGATTTGATGTATTTGGCTTCAGTGTCGGAAAGTATCGGGCTTGAGGCGAAAATTGCAGACTACAGCATTGAGGAAGGGAAAAGGGGAAAGGAAAAAGGAACGAGTAAGCGGGAAACGGTAAACGGTGAACGGCATGATCGATTTATGGAATTGCAAAAACCGCAAAACTTTTCAACTATTCGACTATTCGACTGTTCAACCATTCAATCCAAAACACCTATTGAAAGTTTCAAGTCTGATTTAGAAGAATTTAAGCCTGATTATTTGGTCGTGAATGTGGCTACAACAACGCTCGAAAGTGATTTAGCCGTTTTGGCGGTTGCAAAAGAAATTTTGCCCGAGATTATAACTATCGTAAAAGGAGCGCATTTCTTAACTTCAAACACAGATGTGTTGTATAAGTATAAGGCTCTTGATTTGGTTATTGTTGGAGAGGCGGAAGAAACTTTAAAAGAAATTTTAGAAGAAAAATCTTATTCGGAAATTAAAGGAATTTGTTATCGTGATGGATTTGTCGCAAAATTCACAGGGCAACGGGCTTTTATCGATAACTTAGACGAAATCCCTTTTCCTGCACGTCATTTGGTTGATAACAATATGTTCAGACGTCCGGATAACAATAAAGTTCAGGCTATTATCAAAGTCTCAAGAGGGTGTCCGCATCATTGTTTTTTCTGTCTTGCAACCCCTGTTTCAGGCTCCAAAGTCCGTGTAAGAAGTGCTGAAAAGATTATTCAAGAAATCAAAGAATGTGTTGAGACTTACAATATAAGAAATTTTCTGTTTTGGTCTGACATTTTTAATTTTGACAGAGCTTGGACGATGGATTTATGTGAAAAAATTATCGAAAGCGGATTGGAAATAACATGGTCGTCAAACACCAGAGCCGACACTGCGGATGAGGAAATGGCAGATTTAATGTACCAATCGGGTTGTAGGTTGGTAAGCCTTGGGGTGGAAAGCGGTTCTCAATATATTTTGGACAAAATCGGAAAAAAAATTACCATTGATAACGTGAGGGACACGGTTAAAATATTTAAGAACGCGAAAATCAAAGTTTATAATTATTTTGTAATTGGACTACCTTGGGATGATGAAGAAACAATTGAGCAAACAATTCGCTTTGCAATCGAACTCGACAGCGATTTTATAAGTTTTTACACTGCCACGCCACTTTTAGGGACAAGATTTTGCAGATATGCAACGGAAAATAATTTATTTGAGCAAAATGCATCTTTTTCTGATGCATATTTTTATCCTGTCGTAAGCACTCATTTTTTAAGTAAGGAAAGAGTTTTTGAACTCCACAAAAGCGCTATAAAACGCTTTTACCTGCGTCCAATGTTCATTTTGCGTTCGCTTTTGAATATTCGTTCTTTTGCTGAGTTAAAAAGTTATTTTTTAGCAGGGCTTGGAATTTTGTTGAGGAAATAGTGCAGGATTCATTGGCTTACATTTTTTTAAATTAAACGTAGTCCGCCCTTTCTTCAGGCGAAATAATTTTTGTTATCTTAAGTCCAAAATTATCCTCAATTGCCACAACTTGGGCATAAGCAAATTCCACGCCATTTGCAAAAACTTTTATATCAGAATTATTTAACGTATCTAATTCTACCAAAGACCCCCTAACCAGTTCAAGAGCATACTTTATCGGAACTTTGGTTCTACCGAGTTCAGCGGTTATATTTATCTTGACATCAGCTAGTAGATTAACATCTAGCGAATTAACATCTGTTTTTTTTGCTTGATAATTTGTTTTAGACAATCCTAAATCTTCAATTAGACATTCTACAATACCGGCATTTAACAATAAATGTATGTCATATTTTTTATTTTCATCCAAGCTTAATTTAGCAGAGATTAAAAGATCAAGAGATAAACTATCTAAGGCGGTTTTATATTCAGCCATTTCTTCCAATAAAAGTAATGGATTGTCACTAAAAGCTAAATTATGTCTATATTTTTTTTTGAAATTAGCTTCTATAGTCTTGAATGTTTTTTCGAGTAGCTCCAAAATCGAATTAGTTTCAGTTTCCGATAAATTTTGTGTGTAAGAATTTTGGATGGTGCCATTTGTTACAACATCTGAAATCACGGCTATAAGCTCTGTCGGGATTAACAGCAATAAATTCCCCTGACGCTTGCCTGTTGCGTAATCTAATTTATAAATCGCTTTATTTTCTTGCAAGTTTTTAATATCACGAATTTGAGACGGCATAGTCATTTTAAATTGGATATTTGAACAAATAGAGCTATCCAGATTTTCACAAAGAGTCTTGTTAATCGATTCAACAAAAATTTGGAAAAAATCATTTATTATTTCATTACGTTGTACATTAGTCATTAAATTCTCTCATTAATTATCTATATTGTGGCACTGTTAAGCAAATAAATCAAGTATTACCTAATAATGTTTTTAGTTCTTCATAGGCTGCATTAAAAACATTATCCCAATTGTCAGGTTCATTTTGCTTGAATAATTTTACGTTTTTATACCAAGGGCTGTAACTTGTATCGTTATGCCATCTCCAGTTTTGGACAAAAGGAAGCATAATCCAACATGGCTTACCTAAAGCACCCGCAAGATGTGCGACGGACGTATCATTACAAATAATTAAATCTAAGTTTTCCATAGCTGCCGCTGTATCTGAAAAATCTTTAAAAGTTTCTCCGAGGTTGATAATATTATAATCTTTCGGCAAATTCTCAAGTTCTTCAATCCCGTCACCTTTTTGGAGCGAATAAAATTGGGTGTCAGGAAAATCAAAAAATCTGTAAAAAGACTTAAGTGGAAGAATTCTACTGAGAGCATGAGCCGTATTTCCCTTCCATTTAATCCCGATTTTAAATTTTTGAGTATTAAAATATTTCCCCTTATATGTTTTAATTTTGTCGGAATTTCCCTTTAAATATCTTTCAGATAATGGTATTTGCTCAGTGTTTAATCCAAGAACATAGGGAATACTCATAAGCGGAATATGTGCATCAAAAACGACATCTTGAGGCAAAGTTTTGCTGTCTATAATTTCAGTGCCAAAATCATTTTCTTTAAATAAATCTATAAAACAATATTGTGGCTTGAATAAAACTTTTGCGCACATTTCTTTCACTAAATGCAGGTATCTGGCATACATTAATGTATCACCCAAAGCTGATTCATAATAAACAAAAATAGTTTTATCCGGCATCGGCTTGCCGTTCCAAAGCGGTTTTGAAGTCATCATGTCTTTATATTGAAGTGTTTGGCATAAAATGGCAAAATCTTTACTTTGTCTGTATTCATAGTGTTTTAATCCCTTTTCAAAATCTTTTATTTTTAAGTAAGAAATTCCAAGGGAATAATGAATGTCGTTATCGTTATAATTTTTATTATATTTATTAGCTTTTTCATAATATTCTATTGCCGAATAAGTATCGCCCTTTCGTTCATAAATGTTGGCAAGATTAAAGTAAACCGCCGAATTATCAGGCTCAATAGATAAAGCGATTTGATAAGTTTCTATTGATTTATCAAATTGCATATTGTTTTTGTAGGCTAAAGCAAGGTTAAACCAGACATCAAAATTATCTTGATTAAATTCCAATGATTTTTTAAAACATTCAATTGCATTATTAAGATTGTAGTTTTCTGAATAAGCCCTGCCAAGACTCTCATAAAAATATGCACAAGGTTTAATTTCTATTGCTTTTTCAATATACGAAACAGCCTCTTGCGGTTGATTATTTTGGATTTTAAGAAGCCCAAAAAGGTTTAATGCATCTGCATTTTCAGGATAAACATTCAATATTTCGGTATATATATCCTCCGCTTCGGTTAATTTACCTAATTGATGAAGTTCTAAAGCTGCACTTATTTGTTCTTTACCGTTAGTCGACATTTTAATCCTCCCGCACAATAAATTGTAATCCCCTGCTAATATTATATAACAAAAAAATAATTAGGCATTATTATGCTACTGCAAAGTGGTGGGTGTTATCAAAGATGTACGATTTACATTGATAGGCAAACATGCCTATGGTAATTAATTAACGCATCGAGCGTTAATTGCGTTAACCTTTCCACTGCTGCTCACGCCACCGCTAAAAAGCTGAAGCAAAGCAGAACTGACGTCAGACTCGGTGGAGGACCAGTAAAAGGAGGTTGGATCTAACCCACTGATAGATTCTCTGTTTTGATATATTGTGTCTAATTCAGTCTGTGACGGTAATCTCATACCTTGAATAATACAGGCTTTTTTTGCACCTGCCCATGCATTTTTACTACAATAAATATTAGCTGTTAAATTTGAATCATACGTTGAATCATTACATGTGTTTATTGATGCATAAGTTGTATCGCCGGCAGCTATGCATAAACTGCCTATTTCAGCTACATCACAGTCGGTAATTGAAGCATTGAGCGTTAAAATATCCTTACCCATCTTATTAGGTCCGCTTGACGCATTTATGTCATATATCATCGACATACAGTAAGTTTTCGGGGTAGCGGTATTGTATTTGTCCGCATCGTTAATCGCACAATTTGGATCGTATGCCATTATTGCAGTTGTCCCGTTTAATAACGCAAAACCTACCAATGGAGATGCATTATTGAAGGTTTTAAGATCCGCGCTTGTTGTTAAATTGCTTGTAGTTACCACTTCATCACTGCCGGTTCTGAACTCAGAAACAAAACATTGATTAAGATTTGATGAATTACATCTTTTAACAACTTTTATATATTTTACAAATGCATCTGCGAATTGTTCATTGGTAGGATACTCTGTTAACTCATCCGCTAAACTCATCTGGCTACCTATTTCTTGT
This sequence comes from uncultured bacterium, assembly GCA_903885635.1. Classification (GTDB taxonomy): domain Bacteria; phylum Cyanobacteriota; class Vampirovibrionia; order Gastranaerophilales; family Gastranaerophilaceae; genus CAIPUE01. The sequence goes on along the minus strand of CAISJE010000166.1, from coordinate 9,934 downwards.
AATTTTAATAAGTAAGCTTTTGAAGCGGTATTAAATGTTCTGCTTTTTATATTATCAACCATTTCAGGGAGTGTCATTACAGCCACTAAACCTAATATCCCTATTACAAGCACTATTTCTACCATAGTAAATGCTTTGTTTTTTGGAATATATATTGTCATACCGCCCCCATCTCTTTTATTGTAATGATATCATTATTCTTTTGTTTTTGTCAATAAATATTTCGCAGAGGTTCTTGCGAAAAGTCCATGAAATAAACTCATTACTTATTTATATATCGGTAATTGTTTATATTTCATTCTCTATATACTTTCCTTGATTGTTTTGCAGGGGGGAAACGCCCCCCTGCACCCCCTACGTTAAAGGGTTAAAGGGACAAAGGGTAAATTAAAGGCTCCTGACACACCGCACATTGTAGCCGCCGTACTTGTTGCCGTAGCTCTGATTCCCATTAGCAAAATACTGGTACCATGCGAAATGTGTATTGTACTCAGTGGCGGACCAGTAGCCAGCGGCACTCATTGGAGCGACTATGTAGGCTCTATATTTATACATTGAACATAGTTCTTGTGATGTTGGTAAGTGCCAGCCTGCACCCATCAACGAGCAAGAGTATTTTGCACCTGCCCAATGGTTGTTAGCACAATACATGTTAAGATTTGAATCCCAAGTTGTATCACTACAGGTGTTTATGGCTGATGGTGCTGTATCTACTGCGGCAACTGTTAAACTCGCAAACGTCACGCCGCTGTCATCACAAGTAGCCGATGGGTCTGGAGTAGGTGGTGCGGCAGCTCTATTTTGGGTATGGGTGTGAGTGGCTGTATTACCGCCTGCGATTGATGCGCTAAACCCGAACGTAAACGTAGTGGTAGATGCAGAACTGGCAGGCGAAGTTGCACTAAAAGTAACTGTCTGCGTTCCTCCGTCTGCTATTGTAAACGATGTTGGCGACATTGTCACTGAACCACCGGATGGAACTGTCGGATTTGTAATGGTTACGGTGCCGGATCCCCCTGTTCCCGTTACAGTAAAAGTTCCGTTTGTCGTACTTGCTGAGGTTGTATATGGGATACTTGCCGAACTTGTTGCAGGTGTAACTGAAATACTCGGAGTCCTGACACACCGCACATTGTTCGCGAGGTTCTTGAGGTTGTAGGTCTGGCCGCCAACAATATTGAAGTTCTGGTCCCATGCGCGGTATGCAAGGGCAAGGTACTCCGTAGCGGACCAGTAGCGAGCGGCACTCATTGGAGCGACTATGTAGGCTCTATATTTATACATTGAACATAGTTCTTGTGATGTTGGTAAGTGCCAGCCTGCACCCATCAACGAGCAAGAGTATTTTGCACCTGCCCAATGGTTGTTAGCACAATAAATGTTGGCTGTAAGATTTGAATCCCAAGTTGTATCACTACAGGTGTTTATGGCTGATGGTGCTGTATCTACTGCGGCAACTGTTAAACTCGCAAACGTCACACCGCTGTCATCACATGTAGCTGATGGTTCTGGAGTATATACGCACCGCACAGTGCTCGAGTCGGACTTGACGCGGTTGACCTGGCTGCCATTACCGAAGTTCTGGCCCCATGCGAAGCTTGCATCGTACTTCGTAGCGGACCAGTAGTAAACGAGACTCATTGGAGCAGATATGTAAGCTCTATATTTATACATTGAACAGAGTTCCTTTTGTGTCGGTAATCTCCAACCTGCACCCTTATCAGTACATTCTGATATTGCAGTAGCCCAGGGGATGTTATGGGAGTTATCCGCTGAGGCAACTTGTAAACTCGTAAACGTCACGCCGCTGTCATCACAGGTAGCCGATGGGTCTGGAACCATGGGGCAGGTTTCGGTGGTTGGTGCGACACCATAGGCGGGGAGGGTTGTATCATCAGCGATAAGCTCGCCGATACCGTCTTTTAAATTGGTGAACGCAGCGTAAGACATATACTTGTTTACAAGATTGGTTCCTGATTTAGTAATCTTTATCCCTACCACGGCTATGAGAGCGATAATTACAAAAACAACCGCAATTTCTGCCAACGTAAATGCTTTTTTAGTCTTCAAATCCATATTCATATTCTTGCTCCAATTATTAAGGTGTAGGCATACAAGTTGCACTAGTTCCGCTGTTGCCGTTAATTACCATAACTTCACAGTAGTTACCGCTGCTTGTATCGCATGCATCAATAGTAGTAGTATACGCCGGATACAACGATGTTGCTTCACAATATGCCGAACTCGGCCCTCGACCTGCTCTACAAAGCGCCTCTCTATAAGAGACCCCCTGCAACGGTCGGACAGTATCCCCGCTTGAATTCGTATATTGTATAACTGCCGTTATATAGTTGATACTATTAGCAACAATAGAAGTTTTTTCAGGAATAACACACCCGTTTAGATAAATATTGAACGCTAGCACATCCTCGTTTAAAACGCCGTTCCTTCTGCTCCCGTCAATATCAACATATATTGTGTACATCCCATCGGCATCAGCACTTGAACCAAAATTAAAATATCTTATGCCATTCGCTGTTACGAAGTTCGGGGTTGCTGTTTTAAAATTAGAAGCCGCCGTGGCTGTCAATGAACAATCAACATCCCCAATCGTGTTTATTACATCCGTTAATTTCTCACATAAACCGTCATTTGCACTTGTACACGTGCAACCGCTCTCGCAGGGTGTCACAGCCGAACGATGGAATATCGATCTGACTTGATTATTCAATGGAGTCACTTTTAGAAGCACCAAAAGCATGCCAACTATACCTAGTATCGACAAAATACTAAGTAACAAAAATCTTCTGGTAAGCTTTATCTTCATAAAATTCCCCGCTTCTTTTTCATATTATCTTCTTTACAACAATTATACCACTTTTTTGGGGTTTGTATTCATCCATTTAATATATTTTAACATTATATTGTTCCGAAAATTCTGATTAAAGGCGAACAAGATTGCTTCGTTCCGTCAAGAATTTTCCGCCTAAGAGCCCCTCGCCTCGCAAAGACGCAAAATCGCCGTCTTTGCGAGACATCAAGTGCCGAATGCGACAAAAGAATGTCCACCGAAGCAATCCCCCACGCATCATGACCAAAAACTAATATTTTTTTTAAAAAAGTGGGCTCGGCGGGGCTCGAACCCGCGACCAAAAGATTAAGAGTCTCCTGCGCTACCAACTGCGCTACAAGCCCATATTATATTTTGTTTTCAGTGTTGGCTTGTAGCGCAGTTGGTCTGACGATTATTGACCCCTTTGTTATACCAACCTCCATTTTTTAATACTTAATTAAAAAACGGAGTCCTTGCTACAAGCCCATATTATATTTTGTTTTCAGTGTTGGCTTGTAGCGCAGTTGGTCTGACGATTATTGACCCCTTTGTTATACCAACCTCCATTTTTTAATACTTAATTAAAAAACGGAGTCCTTGCTACAAGCCCATATATTCTTATTATATTACAAAAAAAATAAATTAAAATCTTTCTTATAACTTGTAGGGTAACTTGAATTAATAACTCATTTGTTTTATTATGCAAGATATAGAAGAGGGTTAAAGCTTAATGAGGAAAATATCTACCGCCATATTTTTGTTTATATGCATTTTTTTAATTAAAAACAGTGCCCATGCCTTTTGGGGCAATAACCAAGCAACTGTCATAAACCCGCAAGAAAAAATTGATTATGTAAATATTAACTGGTGGGATAATTATTCTGACTCGATTTTGAAAGAATATATTATTAAGGCAATTGAGAATAATCATGATGCCAAAAAAGCTTCTTGGCAAGTCGAAGAATACAAACAAATGGTCAAATATCAATTCGGTGCAGAACTGCCGACTCTATCGTTCGGTACGGATTATGTCGGAATCCATGTTCCTGATGCGATTATGAAAGATTTTAACAAAAATATTCTAGCCGTTCCTTTTAATGCAAGTTATGAGGCAGATGTTTTTCTGAAAAACCGTGACAAAACCAAATCAAGCAAAAAAGCTTATGAATCAAACAAATTTCAGGAGAAAAGCACTTATATCTCGCTTGCCTCGGATGTTGCAACGGTTTATTTGAATATCGCTAAGTTAGACGAATTAATTTGTCTTCAACAGGAAATTATAAAAATAAAAAAAGAGGTCTTGACGAGGGCAGAATCACAATATCTGCGAGGGGTTATTGCAGCGCCCGAGGTAAACAATACAAAAAAAGATTTGCAAAGCGCAAAGAATATCTTGGATGATTATGTAAAATCGCGCGACAAATTGTTGACCCGATTAATGGTTTTGATTGGCGATTCTGCCTGTAATATATCTAATATTAAACGGAATTTGATAAAAAATATTGAATACAAACAAACAATCCCCACCGAAATCCCATCAGAAGTCCTTTTCGTAAGACCTGATATTTTGGCGGCAGAAGCTAATTTACAAAAAGCAAAAATAGATGTTAGAGTTGCAAGAAAAGATTTTCTGCCGTCCGTAAAAATCAGAGCGCTTTATTCTATGAGCACCTTGGGCGGCGCAAACTTTTTCAGCTGGCAGTCGGCAATAGCTGCGGTTATGGCGGGATTTACGCAGGATATTTTCAAGGGTGGACAAAAAGTAGCCAACCTTAAAATTTATAAAGCCAGATATGAGCAAATTTTTGAAACGTATAAACAAACGGATTTGAATGCTATAAAAGAGGTGAGCGATAGTCTTTTGATAATCAAAGAAGATACGGATATTGACAAAAATACTATTTCGCAGGCAAAACTTCAGACAGATAATTTAAACAGAGCCGCCGAAAGTTCAAAAAGAGGGCTTATTTCTGTTCAAGCTTTACTTTTAGAAAGGGAGCAGGTTTTAATTATGAGCCAAAATAGAGCCAATTCAAAAACTAATCGCTTAATAGACTATATAACCTTGTATAAAGCCGTTGGAGGGCAGTTGTAAATGAAAAAAATATTAATTTTAGTTATATTGATAGTAATTATAAGTGGTGCCTATTTTTATTCTCATCGAAAAAAAACAAATCCAAATGAGCTTACCCTATTTGGAAACATTGAAATCAGGCAGGTTGATTTGAGTTTCAGGGTTGAAGGTAAAATTAAAGAAATGCTTTTTGAAGAAGGAGATGCGGTTAAAAAAGATGATTTGATTGCATATCTTGATAATACGAAATATCAAGCAGATTATGAAAAAAGTTTGGCTGATATAACACTTAATAAAGCGACAAATTCAAACGCAAAATCAAAATACGAACGAAATATTCCGTTGTGCAAAGATGGAACGACTTCGCAGGTGGATTGCGACGATATGGCAAACGCGGTTGCAATCTCAAGTGCTTCAATAAAAGGGTCGATAGCCGTAAGCAAAGCCGCTAAAAATAATCTTAACGACTCTAAGCTTTACGCGCCTGACGATGGAATTATTATGACAAGAATTCAGGAACCTGGTGCGGTAGTAGAACCTTCGGCTCCCGTTTATACCATGGCGAAATCAAAACCTGTATGGGTAAGAGCTTATATACCGGAAACTAATTTAGCCAATGTAAAGTACGGGATGAAAACAAAAGTTTTGACTGATACAATTAACCCTCAAACCGGTAAACCTCGCGAATATGTGGGTCAGGTCGGATATATTTCACCTGTTGCGGAGTTTACGCCAAAAACAGTTCAAACCGAGGATTTAAGAACGGATTTGGTTTACAGGATAAGGGTTTATATTTATGATATTGACGAATATTTGCGTCAGGGTATGCCTGTTACGATAAACATCGACTTGGGTAATGAGCCGCCTGCGCAAACGGAAACAAAAAATGATATCAAGCATTGAAATAAAAAATTTAACAAAAAAATTCACCGATAATGAACCTGCGATTGATAATTTAACCTTAAATATAGAAAAGGGCAAAATTACGGGACTTATCGGCCCCGATGGGGCCGGCAAAACCACGCTCCTAAGGCTTATCACAGGGCTTTTGTTGCCGAATGAGGGTGAGATTTCCACGCTTGGGTTTAATCCGACAATAAACCAAAAATTAATTAATGCTAAAATCGGTTATATGCCTCAAAAATTCGGGCTTTATGAAGATTTGAGCGTAATAGAGAACCTTAATCTTTACGCTGAATTAAAAGAAATTCCTCAAAACGAAAAAGAAAAAATCTTTAACAAAGTGCTTACGATGACCGATTTGAAGCCTTTTGAAGCCCGCTTAGCGGGCGCACTTTCCGGTGGGATGAAGCAGAAACTGGGATTGGCGTGTACATTGCTGGGAACTCCCGAACTTTTATTGCTTGATGAGCCATCGGTGGGAGTCGACCCGATTTCTCGCAGGGAATTAATAAAAATGGTTCGAGAGCTAGCCACAGAGGGGATGACGATACTTTGGTCAACCGCTTATTTAGATGAGGCACACAGTTTTGATTCCTGCGTTGTGCTAAACGAGGGGAAAATTATTTATAACGGACTTCCGCATGATTTGAGCGAAACCGGTAAAGGTTTTGAACAAAAAGTTATAGAACTTATGGGCGGGTTTAACCCGCAACCCTCTGAATTAGCTGAAAAATTCGAGCTGAAAGAACATAATGTTGAATATGTCATTGAAGCACTTGATTTAACCAAAAAATACGGCGATTTTTATGCGGTAAAAAACAATACTTTTCACATAAAAAAGGGCGAAATATTCGGACTTTTAGGTCCCAATGGGGCTGGAAAATCGACCTCGTTTAAAATGATGTGCGGGCTTTCAACTCCGAGCGCGGGAACGGCGAAAATTATGGAGCAAGATATTTTAAAAAACCCGTCAAAAGCCCGTTCTTATCTTGGGTATATGGCGCAGAAATTTTCGCTTTACGGCGATTTGAGCGTGATGCAAAATTTGAGATTTTTTGCGGGTGTTTATGGGCTTAATATATTTAAAAGAAAGGACAAAATAGACCAAATCGTTGAAATTTTCCATTTTAAGAAATATTTAAACCACGATGCAAAAGAGCTTCCGCTTGGCTATAAACAGAGATTATCACTGGCATGTGCGGTTATGCATAACCCTTCGGTTTTGTTTTTAGACGAACCGACTTCGGGCGTTGACCCCGTAACAAGGCGAGAATTTTGGCATCATATTAAGGGTTTGGCTCAAAAGGGTGTAACGATTATGGTTACAACCCATTTTATGGACGAGGCGGAATTTTGTGACAGAATAAGCCTTTTTTATCAGGGCGAAGCAATCGCAACCGGTTCTCCTACCGAGTTAAAAAATATGATTTCGCCTACGGCGACGATGGAAGACGCTTTTGTGGGGCTGATAGAAAGATATAATGAAAAAGGGGTGCTTAGATGAGGATTTTAAAAGCACTTATTGTAAAGGAATTTTATCAAATATTCAGGGACCCGAGCAGTATTCTAATCGCCTTTGTTTTGCCGTTGATGTTGCTTTTAATTTATATGTACGGGGTTAATCTTGATACTGTAAAAATTAGAATGGGTTTAAAAATCGATGACCCGTCACAGCAGGTTACGACTCTTGTGGACTCTTTCAAGGGCAACAAATTTGTGACGCCATATGTTTATGATAATCCGCAAAAAATGTATGCGGACATAACCGGTTCAAAATTGAGGGGGATTTTAGTTGTCCCGAACGATTTTTCCTCTAAATTGGACAGAAATGAAATTGCTACGGTTCAGGTCATAACAGACGGTTCGGAGGCAAATTTAGCGAATTATGTACAAAATTATTCCAAAACTATTCTGTCGCAATGGCTCAATTCCACAAGTAAATACTCGAAAAAAATCCCGCCCTCATTGATTACACTTGACTCAAGATATTGGTATAATCAAGAAATAAACAGCCATTACTTCGTTTTACCGGGGTCGTTGTCGATTACGATGACGCTTATTGGGATGCTTTTGACCGCGCTTGTTATTGCAAGAGAATGGGAAAGAGGCACAATGGAAGCGATTTTGACCACAAAAGTAACAAGAATTCAGATTGTGTTGGGAAAATATATTCCTTATTTTATTTTGGGCATGACTTCTATGTCGTTCAGCGTTTTTCTCTGTATCAACGTTTTTCAAATCCCATTTAGGGGAAGTTTGTTGGTTTTGTTTATTTTTTCAGGTTTGTTTTTATTTACGGCAATGGGGCAGGGGCTTTTGATTTCCAGCGTTTTAAAAGACCAATTTACTGCAAGTCAGGCGGCTTTGGTCGGCGGATTTTTACCTGCGTTAATGCTTTCGGGGCTGGTTTTTCCGATAACCTCAATGCCAATACCTATCCAATGGTTGAGTTCAATAATCCCCGCAAGATACTTTGTGTCCTGTTTGCAAAGTGAATTTATGGCAGGAACTGTTCCTGAAATAGTGATACCGAACTGCATATTTTTGGCAGTTTTGGGACTTATTTTATTTACGGCGGTTTATTCAAAGACAAACATGAGGTTGGACTAATGTTTAAAAGAATTTTAGCGCTCATAAGAAAAGAATTTCTTTCTATCTGGAAAGACCCCAGAAGCCGTATATTAATAGTAGCTCCGCCGCTTATGCAACTGTTGATTTTTGCTCACGCAGCAACCATGGAAATTAGAAATATTGATATGGCGGTTTTAGACAGAAGCCAAACTGTTCAATCAAGAGATTTGATAAGTGAGTTTCAACATTCAAAATGGTTCAGAAATATCACGCTTGTCGAAAACGAAAAGCAGATAGAACAAATGATTAGAGCAAAAAAAATTCAACTTGCACTTTCGATAAACACGGATTTTGCGAACAAATTGAAGCGAAATCAGCCGACCAATATTCAGGTTATACTTGACGGAAGACAGACAAATACCGCCTCTATTGCAAACGGTTATATCGCCTCGATAGTGGCGCAATACGAAGCGGAACATTTTCCGCAACGACTGAAATCTGCACCGCAAATCAATCTTGAAATACGTAATTGGTTCAATCCGAACTTGATTTTTCTTTGGTATACGGTAATTTCTTTGATAACGATTTTGGCAACTACAATTGCGTTGGTGCTTACGTCTTTATCTATTGCGAGAGAGAGGGAAATGGGGACATTCGATCAACTAATTGTTTCACCCCTCAGTGCATTTGAGATTCTGGTGGGGAAAACAGTGCCGCCGTTAATAATTTCACTTGTTATGACAACTTTGATGAGCTTGTTTGTTATAATTTTCTTTAAAGTTCCGTTTACCGGCTCAATCCTATTATTTTATATATCGATGGTAACATATTTGTTGTCGATACTTGGCGTTGGGCTTTTCTTCTCCTCGATTTGTAAAACCCAGCAACAGGCTATTTTGGGGGCATTTACGTTTCAAATGCCTGCGATTTTGCTTTCTGGTTACATCTCACCTGTTGAAGATATGCCGATGTTTTTTCAGCACCTAACATTAATAAATCCCGTGAGATTTTTTCTTGTGATAATGAAAGGTTTATTTTTAAAAAATATGCCGGCGGAATATATTTTTCAAAACCTTATTCCGCTGGTATTTATAGCAATTTTAAGCCTTTCGGCTGCGAGTTGGATGTTTAAACGCAACCTTGACTAACTTACTTTTTTTGTAGAAAAAGTACTTCTCACTATTTACGATTTATGTGAATAATTGGATGATAATGGCGAGCCGTGAGGCCATTTTGCACGTTTCGCCTCAGCTCAACGGCAAAAGAAGGCAAAGACTTTAGGAACACTGGCTTTTTCGCTGAAGAAAAACAGATTTATGCCACAAAAGTATAGCGGGGGATCGATTCCGCCATACTTTTGTAAATTTATCTTAACAATCTTGTTATTTTACGCAACTTTAAAAATTCATAGGAATTATAATAGACATATTGCGAAATAAAATAATGCCAAAAACTAAAAAGACGATTTTTCATCAAGGTTTGTTCTCTTTATGCAAAATCTAAATGAAAATTCCAAAGTCCTGCACAAACCTTAACAAATTTGTCATCTATGC
>CAISJE010000165.1 GCA_903885635.1 uncultured bacterium | reverse complement strand
GCATAGATGACAAATTTGTTAAGGTTTGTGCAGGACTTTGGAATTTTCATTTAGATTTTGCATAAAGAGAACAAACCTTGATGAAAAATCGTCTTTTTAGTTTTTGGCATTATTTTATTTCGCAATATGTCTATTATAATTGCTTCTGAACCAAAAAGAATGGATTTAAAAGCTATTCTTTTCAATCCTGATGCCGACATAAAAGTTCAGGACAATCTTAATGAAGCACTGCATGGTGAAGTTAGTACAATTGGAACAAAAGGGCTTTTAGAGGATAAAATGAAAGTAACATTTGCCCAAGGACCTGTTGAAAGCATTGCTCCTTGGGCTGATTATAACGGTTCTTTATCAAATATATGGTCGGGTGAGGATTATCAAAACACTACTGCTGGGATAAACTTTTTAAATTTTGGGATAAATGGTAAACTTCGTGATGAACAAACAGAGTTCAAGGTTATGATTAGCCCAGTAAAAAGTATTGAGGGTAATACATATTTCCAAAGCTTTTTTGCTGATAATTATGTGGTAAGAAAAATTGATAATCATAATAAAATTTTAGTCGGCAATACTTGGATTCCTTTTGGTATAGAAGGGAAAGAAGCACCTCTTACAATCCCATTTTTTTGTCGTTCTCAGATTTCTAAAACTTATGCGACTTCTCGTGCGTTTGGGTCGAAAATTATGGGGGATTACAAACTTTTGGAATATAACATTGGGGGGTATAACTCAGGAAGATTTTTTAAAGATTTCTTTCCGGGAGCTGAAGTTGCAGGCACATTGAGCGTAAAACCTCTCGGCATGACCGACGGAAAATGGGGCAAAGTTACCACCGGCATGAGTATGGATGCAGGCAATGCCGAAAGTCACTTCTTTGTAGCTGGTACACATTTAGTATATGAATATAAAGGATTAAAAGCCACATTTGAATATGCAACCGCTGACGGCTCCAACGGCTCCACAGGTTTTAGCAGTAACCAATCAGAAGGTTATTATGGAACACTTTCATATAGAATAACGCCCAAGCTCCAAGCACTAATAAGATATGACCAATTTGAACCTAACAAGAATAGAGCAAATGATATTAGAACAGAATATACAGCAGGGATAAACTATTTTATTAAAGGTCAAGCCTTAAAATTAATGTTGAATTTTGTTTCTTACACACTGGAAAACGGTACTTACGGCAGTCGGATTATGACAGGAACTCAAATCATCCTTTAATTTAGACATAAAATATTTATTCATACTGATATAGTTAGAATATTATCCGCCAATATATGATTTTATGCAATTTAACCCTTGAAAAAGGAATGTAATATAAATTTGTAAAAGAGACTACAGTACAAGTCTCAAATTCTAGGCTCATGTCACTCTGAATGTAGTTCAGGGTTGCATAGATGTTGCTTTTACGATGATGTAAAAGAGATTTATGCAAGGGGCTCAAATTGGGAGGGTAATATGTTAACCGATTCAGTAAAAGTTTTAATAGTAGAGGATCATAAACTAATGAGAGTGGGTCTGAGGTCTTTATTTGAGGATTATCCTGAAATTACAATTGTCGATGAAGCCCAAAGCTCTAAAGAAGCGCTGGAAAAAGTTCGCATACATAGACCCGATGTTGTTTTAATGGATATCGGCTTACCGGATACGGATGGTATAGAAACAACTAAAAAAATTCTGGACCAATTTAATGACGTAAAAATAATTATGCTGACTTCTCATATTTCAGAAAAGGAAGTCTTAGATTCTCTTGCCGCGGGAGCAAATGCCTACGTTATGAAGGATATTAACACGGAAGTGCTTATGATGGTTATCAAAACAGTAAAAGAAGGTGCAATATGGCTTGATCCTAAAGTCGCACCGATTATTAGGGAGAAAAATGCGGGGATTATTCCAAAAAGACAATTGTCCAGAGCAACTTTCAAGGCACAACATTCTAATTTAACCGAAAGAGAATACGAAGTCCTAAAACTTGTAGTAGACGGAAAATCAAATAACGAAATAGCAAAAGAATTAACCATCAGCGAACATACGGCAAAAGCCCATGTTTGCAATATAATCCAAAAAATGGTCGTTGATGACAGAACCCAAGCCGCTGTAAAAGCACTTAAAGAAGGATTGGTTTAATGATAGTTTTAATCATTAAACTAAAAAAGCAGGCGATGCCTGCTTTTTTTATTCCCCAACATAAATCCCATTCCCTAATCATTTCGTCTTTCATAAATTTTTTACAGTCCAAGGCACTATTTTGCACTTGGCTATTTAAAATTTACCCGTTTAACTTAGTCTAATAACGCGTCTAAAATGCTTGCATTTTTTGTCGCAACAGCACTGTCGCGCACTTTTTGCTTATGAATATATGTTCTTAACGCTTCTCTGATTAATTCTGAGCGCGAACGATTTTCTCCGTCAGCTACTTCGTCAATTTTGCTTAAAAATTCTTCGGGCATTGAAATCAAAACTCTTGCCATTGTTCATTCTCCTTTAATATGTGATTTAAACTTTAATTTTCTCTTATGTATATATAAAAACATTGAGGGATAAAAAAGTGTTATTTTTTGAATAACAAATATATACTATAAATAACAAAATAAGAATATTACTGATTTATAGCCTAAAAAACATGCAACAAAACTTAATAATAGATAAGCGCAAAAATTCTGATTAAAAGTGCAACACCTTTCAAATACAATAGAATTGAAAGGAATAGGCACATGAAAAAGACATATGAGCAATTAAATGATAAAGATAGGCATCAGATGGAATTATTAATTAATCAAGGGATGTCGTT
>CAISJE010000164.1 GCA_903885635.1 uncultured bacterium | reverse complement strand
GCATAGATGACAAATTTGTTAAGGTTTGTGCAGGACTTTGGAATTTTCATTTAGATTTTGCATAAAGAGAACAAACCTTGATGAAAAATCGTCTTTTTAGTTTTTGGCATTATTTTATTTCGCAATATGTCTATTATATATTTTTTAACACCTAATGGCAAATATATTAAGGAATGTAGCATTAATAAGTGTTTTAAAAAACAAGCTATTAAAACTATTTTAATTACAATATTTCTATCACTATTTAATTCGTATATTCTGCCATAAATATATTTTTTTTAACAGTGACTGCAACAAAACTGCAACAATTTCTACGTTGCAACAAAAATAGCCACAAAAACAAAACATCAAAAAAGCTAGTCATAGACTAGCTTTTAAAGTGGTGCCGCATCTCGGAATTGAACCAAGGACACAGGTATTTTCAGCTTCAAACCTGAAGAACCTCTCTATGACTGGCTTTATCCCTTATGTTCTCCCTGATGCCACTGCGGACATTTGGTTACAGCTGTTAAATTCTCGCAAATTCTCGCATATTCTGTCATTTTCGATACACGCTGGCCACTAAATGGCCACTGACCACCTTACTTTGTTCTTGAAAGTTATTCTTAGAACACGCCCCGGGGGCCCTTTTGTGTGACAAAGTTAAGTTAAGCGTTCCCATATACCCCAGAAGGCTCCGAGAGCAATATATCACTAGTTATATGAGTGCGTTGATTAATCTTAAATACTCTTTTTGAGATTCCAAAACCATTTCAGAAATAAAGTCGACAAAAGATTTGTAATTCTTTTTATTTGAATCTTGTAATGCTCTTATGTAGTCACTTCTAACTACTGGAGGAATAATCGTGATATTATAACCTGCTTGAAGGAGGGCTAAATTCATCAAAAGCCTTGCAACTCGACCATTACCATCAATAAAAGGGTGAATATTTACAAAATGAACGTGAACCATCGCTGCATATTCAACAGGGTGTAAATCAAGTTTCATCTGAGGAATTTGTGTCACAAAATCTTTCATCAAAGAATTGAGCTCCGTGGGCCTTGGAAACTCAACATCAGAACCCGTTATAATAACTTGTTTTTTACGATATTGTCCAGCATTAGATTCATCAATCTTGTTATAAAAAAGATGATGTAGGTTTTTTATATCTTCTTCTGTGATTGATTCATTTTTAGCCAAGCTTAAAAGTTCTTGAAACGCACTTGCGTGCCCCAAAGCTTCTAAGTGATCTTTCATTGGTTTACCGCCTATGGTTAAGCCATCTTCAAGAACGACCTTTGTTTCAACTAAATCAAGGGTATTTCCCTCAATCGCATTTGAAGAATAAGTAAGCCCAATTTTATAATAGTCTTGAATCTGCGAAAGAATGTCTTGTGACAATGGTCGATGGGCATCAATCTTCGCTTTATATTCATCGTTTTGTTGGAATTTATTCTCGTACATAATGGCTCCTAACCTTATATTAAAACAATTATATCATGGTTGTTTGTAGGTGTACACTTATGCATTAACTATTTTAATCCAACAACCTAGCTTAAAAATTATAACTTATTTATTATAATATCACGCTAAAAATATAACAAATTTATTATAATTTTACGCTATTGGTTTTAATTGTCCATTCATTTGCATACCTTAAAGAAGAGGCTGCATCCGATAAATAAAATTATTTCTAAATCGGATCAAGCTTGTCTTTAAGATTAAGAAGCCATTTTTGGAAGGTCTCAATACCCAAGCCTTCTGAACGAGAATCTCCGTCATTTTTAATATCAGATTCTTTAATAGACATATTGCGAAATAAAATAATGCCAAAAACTAAAAAGACGATTTTTCATCAAGGTTTGTTCTCTTTATGCAAAATCTAAATGAAAATTCCAAAGTCCTGCACAAACCTTAACAAATTTGTCATCTATGCCATT
>CAISJE010000163.1 GCA_903885635.1 uncultured bacterium | reverse complement strand
CGATCCGGTATTTCTCGAATTCGCTTTCGGCGTGTGCTCTGGCAATTTCTGCTGTCACTTTGCCGGGATCCTGAAGAATTTCACGATCGGTCGCTGCGATGAAGCGATTAAGGCGGGTTTCCCAGTCCTGCATGGTCATGGGCATCTTGCGCAGCGCCATGTCCTCGGCAACATCCAGGTATGCCGAAACCAACCGTGCAAGTTGTGCCATTTCGTGTTCGGTCAGGTAGTTCTTTGCAACCACAACGTCGAACTTCTGGATCTTTCCTCCAGGCGCATCCTTCCAGGTGGTCTGCCCCATATTCTGTTTTTCGGCATCGGCCCGGTTATAGATGACCTCCGCTGCGGTCTCTGCATGTATGGCCCAGTGCAGTTTATTCTGCACAGTGACGAAAAAGCGCTTGGTGGACTGAGCCGTCACGTCATAGTCGAGGGAGGTTGCATAGATGTCGGTGACCTTCTGGGAGAACTTGCGTTCACTCAGGCGAATTTCCCGAATGCGCTGCAACTGCTCTTCAAAATACTGATCGGTAAGGATGGAGCCACCGATTTTCAGGCGTTCGTCATCCATGGCGTAGCCCTTGATGGTGAACTCCTCAATGATAGTAGTCGCCCACTTGCGGAACTGCACCGCACGTTCGGAGTTTACCTTATAACCGACGGCAATGACTGCTGCAAGACTGTAGTGTTTGGTGTTGTAGCTTTTTCCGTCAGCGGCAGTTATTCGAAAATTTCGAATAACTGATTCCTCCTGTAATTCGCTGTCTGAAAAAACTTTTTTCAGGTGATAGTTGATGGTATGAGTCGCCACATCGTAGAGCACCCCCATCATCTTCTGGGTAAGCCAGATATTCTCATCGGCATAAACCGCATCGATGCCGCCAGTGCCGCTGGCAGCGATAAAGGTCAGATATTCAGCCGCCGAGGAGCGGATAATAGAGACCTCTTTACCTGTTTTTTTTCTTCCGCTCATGCCTTCCCCCCAAGACTTATTTTCACTGCATGCTCATGATTTCCGGAATGCCCGAAAACTTTTTTTACCGTTTTTCATTAGACATTTTCTTCATAGTAATATGAGTAGTCAATTCCTTTCATGAACATTTCGCGGTCGTTTATTTTGGTGGTAAGCGACTTTTCCAAAAGTGTTTTTAAAACACTACTTTTAGTTGGACTTAGCATCATTGCGTTCATGTAATCTCGTTTGCTTATTTTACTCCAATCAACGCATTTTTTAAGGCGTGTTTTTAGTATCAAATCCAACCATATTCTGGTGCGTCTCCGATTACCTTCCATAAAAGGGTGGGCTATGTTCATTTCTACATATTTGTTTACGATTTCGTCAAATGTAGTTTCGGGCATTGCTTCTGTTTGCTTTAATGTGTTGCCTAAAAAGCGCAATACGGCAAATTGAAACCCGCCTTTTGAAATGTTTTTTTGTCTGATTTGCCCTGCGAAATCATATAATCCGCCAAACAAATAAGCGTGTATTTGTTGTAAACCTTTTGTTGAACCAATTTCAAGGCTGTTGATAAAAGTACTTTCAAACAATGCATACGCTTTTGTCTTGCTTTTTCCATCTATACTTTCATCACTATATGTAAACCATTCAATAAATCGGTTTGCCTTTTTGCTCGGAAATTCTTTGCCTAAAATAATAATGCCAGTGTAATCCAACATATCAGTTAAATATCGTTTACCGTCACTCGCTAAAAGTTTCAGTTGGGTAGTGGCACTAACCAACTCGTTTTTTTCTTTTTTCATTTGGCTTTAAGATATTTCCAATAGTTGCGAGTTTTGGTGTAGTCATCCTGGTCAGTAAGCAAAGCTACAATATCCAACACACTAAAGCACCACTTGGAATTTTGCTCATCCCAAACAGCTCGCACTTCGCGATCGTCAAAAAAGCGTATGGATATTTTTATGTTACTCATGATTTGAATGTTACCTATACTGTCATTTTGAATTTTACTATCCAAAGAAATGATAAATTATGTATTGTAGCTGTCTGTTGTGTCACGTTACAATGACCGCTAACGGTCGGCGGTATGCGCCGTAGGGGATTTCGGAGCTGCGTCCGTATCACCCGTTACAGACCTTGATGCGAGCTGAAACACTTGATATACCATTAAAAATCCTAAGGCGTATGACCGCTTGTTATGCACCGTTTTTCTTTTTTCCATTTATAATATCACTCAATTTATCTTTATAATCACTCAATAATCCATTAACGTACTTCATTGAGTCAAATAGTTCCTGATACTTGTCATATTGTGCTTGTATATCCTGTGGAGTTTTTCTTTTGTTCTCTTCTAATTCTAAAGCTTCTTTATACCATTTTCTAAACTTGGCTTGATATTCTGTTAGATGAGGTCTTAATCCTTCGTTTAGAATGTCAGTTAAAAGTTTTATTAAATCTTTTGATTCATTATTTTCTAAGAGCATTACGCCTGAAAGTTTCTTTAACTCGTCTCTTGTTATTTGAAATAATGAATACCAAGAATTATAAACTTCTACTATTACATCATTATTCTCAATCGGGAGAGCAGCTTTTCTAGTAATCAGCTCTATATATATTCTATGAGCCATTTCAATATTTTGATAATTACGGTTTATTGCATATTCAACTTCTGCTCCACCAATTTTGTATTTAAGTTTTATCGGAATTACTTCATTGTGAACTTTGTTCGATTTACTATAACGTTTTATTAAATATCGAATAAGGACGAATAACGCAATTCCAATTAATAAAATCCAAATATTCAAGATGAGAGAAAATGTTCCCTCACATAGATTGAGCTTAAAATCTATAATATTAATTTCATTCACACCAACGGTCTCCTGTTCTATTGTTTACAAATGAAGGAAAAGAATTATCAGGAATAACTTTATCCCTATTCAAAAATGCTTCATGAATCCAGTTCTGAACAATTTGTGAATTTGTGTTCCAATTATATAGTTTTGCAAATCCTTTTTCCCAATTTTTATAAAGCCTTGGAAGGATTGTGTAGGGATTAAATTTATTATCAGATGTAATAGGATAACTTGGCAGAAAAATACCTAAAAGTCACGAACGTTGATTTAGTCTTGTGTCTCGAATACTTTATCCAATTTCCCAATCGACATGTTTTCTTTGCCATGTCTGGGTTCCAATTAGAACTACTGTTTCTGTTGAATCTCTTAAATATTCACCTCCAATATTTTGACGTATTTTTCTGTATTAAGATTTGAATTAATTTCACCAATTTGAACTGATTTTGAAACTATGATATCATAATGGTTTGCAAAATCCCTTCAAATTCATTCCTATAATGCTGGTCATTAGCGTGATGATAGCTAACAAATACTTTGTGTGGTTGCATAAATTTATGATTTACTTATATTTATTTTATGCATAATGTTCGGAATTGGTAAATCAATATCCCAGCGCAATATATCAGCTAAAGGAAGTAATAAATATTCATATTTATTCATATCTTCCAGACTAAAATCAAATCCTAATTTATTCTTTAACAATTTAAGGAAATAAAAAAAGTCATGTCTGGTTCTAATAATATCAACAATCCTTAAATAATCAGGTAATTCAGCTTCGATAATATTTTTGTGTCTTAATGCAAATATATTTACTCTATCATAAGCATAACCTAATTCAAAAGGCACCCAGTTTGAATTAAGCGAATTCCGCGAAACTATACAAATCATGAAATCAGAATTTTGTATTCCTTCTTTTATTGCCAAAACAACATTTGTTGGGTCATTATGTCTATCAATTGATTGCAAATTCATTTCGTCTTTATCAAAAAAAACTTCAATACTTTGTTCTCTTAAAAAGTTGGCTATAACTTTTGCATAATCACTATCATTCTTTTGATGGCTTATAAATATTTTCATATACTCCCTCAAAAATTAATTTTCAATTATATAAATAGGTAACTCTTGAAGATTATTCCCTGTTTCTGAAAGATTTATCAAACCACCTAATCGTGAAGGCATAAATATAAAACGTGAAGCTTTTTGAATTACATTATTTTCACCAACCATCATCCTTGCTTCAACATCCTTTATTGTGCCTAAGTGTTCATGTTCTGGTTTGTTGAAATTCAGCAATTCTTCAATTTCATTTTCTAAATCATCCAATTTTTCTTCTATATCTTTTTCTGATTTATTGATTGGCTTTTGCAATAAAACAGTCTCCCAAAACTCCTTTGAAAAAACTTCATCGCCTAAATAATCCTTGCCAAATAAAAAGTCAATTAATTCATTTTCGTTAATTAAATTTGACGTACTTTCAGGCATATAATTCATTTGTTGTCTGAACATTGATTGATAATATTCTTTATTCTCTTTACTCAGTTCGCCTTTTTTTACTTGCAGTTTTAATTCAGAAAAGTGTTCCTTAATATTTGTTTCAATTTGCATCAAAGCATCTTGATCTTTTAGTACCTCGCTTACCTGCTCTTCGTTCAATCCTTGTTGCAGTAACATATATGGCAACATTTTCTTGAAAATCGTTTTAATATATTCTTCTATTGCCAAAGCACTATCAGTCTCTATGCCCCATAAAATTCTGTTCATTAGCCTTAAAGACTTAACTGATTCATATCCCATTCCTCCTGGGGAACAATTAGATTGTATTCTGGCAATTCGTTTTGCAATTTTATCACTTATTGTAAGAGGTTTTATTTCTTTTACAGATGCTGTAACCGGATTATATAGCATTAATTTTCTTGGTTTTTCATTCTTTCTTTTATCTATGTTTTGATGTAATAAGTATGAATAAACCAACAATTCTCCACGAGTCCACCATGAATCTAAATAATCATCGGAACCATAAATCCATAATTCATCGCAGTGCATTATATAATCATGGTCAATAATTGTAAGCAATTGCCAAATACGTTGTTTGGTATTTAATTCAGTAGCATAAACTAAATTTCCATCTTCAAGGAATTTTGCAGTCTTGGATTTGTTGTTGTGATAAATACCTTCCTTTAAATCCAAGGATAATTGTTTTACAGATTTTTTATAGTTTGCAGGAAGATGTAAATGCTCAGCACAATCCATTATATAGGATTTGTATTTATTATAATCATTTCCAAGTATCCTTTGTATAGTCTTTTGAAAATCATTAGTATCAGTGTCAAATGTATTATTTGAAATTTCTCTTAATTTATTTAATATATGCTCTGGAACAAAAGATTTGAGATGGTCAAAAGATTTTTTTACAAGTCGAATAGATTTCTGATATTGATATTTGGTTTTGAAACTTATAAAAATTGAAATCTCTTGATTTTTATTATTATATACATGGTCTATTGATTCTTCCATGTATTTGTAAAAACCATTTATAGTGTCTTTATCACCTGATAAAATAATTTTTATGTCAGGTTTATTTGTTTTTCTTGGCTCTAAAACTATTTGGTTTTGTTGTTTGTTTTCTGAGCTCAGCACAAGTTTTTTTTCTAACCAATCAATAATTTGTAGATTGGTGAAAATATTTGTCTTATAATCAGGATAGCCTCCATTATCAGTACCATAAAAATTAATAGGTAGATAATTTCTACTAACAACAAGAATGTGTTCCAATGATTTTGGATGTTCATTTGCAATATCAAAATTATTTATTTCATTGTCTTCACCTTCTCTAGTTGCATCAATTATCACAATATCATCAGATAAACAAGCCTCCAAAAAATCCATTTGTACAATCTCTTGAACAAACCGGTTATATATTTTAAGTAGTAAACCTTCTTTAGATAATTGTTCTATTTCTTTTTCAAATGCATAATCAACAGAATGGTTTTTGTATTCATTAATCGGTAACGAATACTTACGCATTAGCAAAATGATTATTTCGTTAACAAGCTCAGTGCTTGTTTCGCTCTTTATAGGAAATATTGCAATACTATATTCTTTCATTTTTATTGGATTCTATTATTTTAAACATATAGTTAGAATTCAAACTAGCTGTTTGTGTCTTTTACTAAAATGGTGCATAACGGTCGCGGGTATGAAATGTAGCGGATTGCGGAGATGCGTCTGTATCCCACGATACAAAACTTGATGCGGGCTGAAACGCTTGATAACCAACTGAAACCGCTATATTTTATACCCGTTGTTAGGCGTATGTACTTTTTTGTCCTCCTTTAAATTCGGTCTTTAGATATTAAATTCCAATAATGCTCACCAAGAATTGTCAGTTTGCAAGATTTGTTTTCCATAGCAGCAAAATACATATGTTCTGCGTCAACAGGAACAACTAAATTTATTCGATTATACTTTTGTAAGAGTTTGAATTTTGCAACATTTTCCTCATTGGGATTTTCACTTTCAGGCTCAAAACTTGGGTCAAGTTTAAAGTCTTGTCCTTTGATTCGAAATAATTCAATTATGCGTTTAAGGTCTAAAAGCGAAATAGGCGGTTGAACTTTTCTTAATGTCGTAAATGTTGTAACATTTGTCTTAAAGATTGGTCGTTGTTCCCACGAACCCAATGATTGGTCAATATGTGCGTATATACTACCTGGAGTTATATCTCCTACTAAATTAGATGCACTGCCATTCATTGCGTCTATAAATAGTGTTGTAAAAACTCCCGAGCCGTTTTCTTCAATTGCATATTGAGTTTCACTCGAAGCTGTCAGAATGGTTAGACCTTCTGAAAGAATAGACTTATCTTCCTTTTGAGAAGTCTTTCCCACCATACCTGAATGGCAACAGTCAAGGATAATTATTTTATTACGCGCCGGAGAATTATTAGCAATTTCTAATAAATCATTCATAGAAAAACCATCATCACCATCTTTACATTCAGAGGTAATTAAGTAACCTCCTGTGCTTTCGACATAGCCATGTCCAGAAAAATAAAATAAAGCTATGTCGCTTTTGTCTTTAAAAAGTTCTTCAACTTTATTTTTCAACTCTTTTCTTTCGATGGTAGCTTTAGGTCCAGTTGCTATTTCAATAATAGCATCAAAATTTTTCGTTCCATCACTATGTCTGTCTAAAACAGACTTTATTGCATATGCATCATTAACACATCCGTGCAATGGTTTAATGTTCTCGTAATAATCAATTCCTACGACTAATGCTTTTCTCATGATTATTTATTTTTACCTTCTTTCATAACTTGGTCAATTGCGTCAGAAATCTTTTTCCAATCCCAATCAATTGTCCTATTTCGTGCTAATCCAGATGGAAGGTTACTTGAGGTATTTGCTCCGTCAATATACACTCCAAAAATAGGAACATTTTGGTCTTTAGCCATTTGAATTTCTTTGGCAACACCAGTAGCAGTTGCCATTGTTTTGCCTACTAAAACAATAAGAATATGGCATTTATTTATTTTCTCTTTAACTATTGCTTCCCATTGACTTTGAGGAAGAGATGATTTTGATGACCAATCTTCTATGTTAAAAGGAGATTTGGAAAGTTTTGATTGTCCAACAAATAAGTTTTTCTCTGTTTCGTTATGGTCATAATCGAAACTAATAAATGTTCTTGGGTCTGCCATGATTTTTGATTTTTATAATTGATTAATAAATTTTTTTAAATTATCCCAACTCCACAAAATTATTTTTTGCCATGCAGTTCTGGCGGAATTGCTCCTTTGTCATTTTTCTATATATGCATACCGATGATTCTCACTCGTTCTTCTCTTGCACATTTCATTTCCCATCTCGCTCCTCCTGCTTGATGTGTGTTTTTGCTCAACAAGGCAATTACACCGTCACATCTTTTTATTTTTGTTCTGCATCTATCTTTCCACTCGTTTTTATTCCATTCCTTTTTTACTGGCATATCTATAAAGTCAAACGGTGAATGTTTTTTTCTTGCTTAGTCAACTAAGTAATTACGATACTCAACATCCTCAATAGCAAAACTAATATACACTCTTTTTCGTGTGTCTTTATTCGTTTCCTCTTTTTCAAATAACCGGTCTAAAAGTCCCATATATTTTGTCATTTCATCGAAGGTTTGCTGGGTCGTCATAGCATTACGCCTAACGGTTTTGGGCTTTGCGTTCGGGCGGGAATCCAAGCACATAACTGTCAACCAGCAAAGCACTTGAATAGGTGCACAAAGCTTCAAGTTTGCACGTGACCCCGCCTGACGCAAAACCCGTGTTAGGCGTAGTTATTTTATTATTTTGTCAATTATTTCCACCGCTTTATGAGCCTGTTCGTAATATTTTTTAACACTTACATATCCAACTCCTACACTTTTGCCGTGAGCAATATCATGTCTGTTTTGGACTAAACTGTCGATACTGTCTTTTATTTCATCTGTTATTTTACTTTTAGCTTCAATTTCTGCAATATATGCCGTTGACCAGTTAACGTCAAACTGGTCTAATACTTTTACTATTTTTGCATGTTTGCAATTTGTTAGATTACTTATTTGTGGGTCGTTAAATCTCTGAATTCTTGGAGAACTATTTTTTGATACATATTCTAAAATCAAAATGCGTAACGAGTTCTCTAGATACCCTGATGCTAACACACATAAATATTTTGCCCACTCACCTTGCATTTTCATGTCGGTGATTGTTGAAGCCAGAGTAAAGAGTGTGTCTAACTTCTGTTTATGCTGAACTATTTTAATATTCATAATAATTCAGAGAATTTATGTTTTACGTAATCAAAGCGATGGTAAATAGATGACTTGCTTGTTGTTGAACTCTTACTTAATTTCAAATATTCTTCATCATTACTAAGGTCTTTTATTAATTCCGAAACTTCAGATACTGATTTGTCATAAAGTCTTTCTTTTGAAATGAAGTAGAATACAGGTTCAAAAAATGCAATGCTGAAAGCTCTTTTATGACTTGATAGTATCTCGGAAAGAAAATGTATTGTTGGTAGAAAAAATGATTGAACTTCATCTTTGTTAAAATTACTTAGTTCCCTGTTTCGCATCATAAATTGGTTGAGAAAACTTTTCATATTCCCGTTGTAGTATTCAAAGTCATAATGAAATGCAATTAGCCTTAGAATATATTCTTGGTCTGTTAAACGAATGTCTTTTTTTACAATTCTGTTCCAGTCATTTTCATTATTCAATAAAATAAGCAGGTCATTAAATGGGCCAAAATATAAGGCAGACCTGATTTCTTGAGATGTTAATGGTGTTCCAGTTGTGTTTAGCCTTTCAAATAAGTGATATGGAGCGTCTGATTCTTCCTCATCCATTATGATAATACAATGAATAATAGAGTTTTTCAATTCTCGCTGGTCAGACATATTCAAATTTTGAAATGTTTTTCTCTCGTATTCTGGAAGAACATTTTTTAAATAGAATTTTTGTCCACCCGGAAATTCTCCCTTAAAAAAGTATAACAAAGTTTTGAGTCTTTGTTGCCCATCAATTATAATTAGTCTATTAGTAACCTTGTCTCTCAACAGGAATATTGAAGGCACAGGAAGTCTTAATATTAATGATTCAATGAATCGAGATGCTTCGTCATGTTTCCATACATATTCTCGTTGAAAATGTGGAACTATAATTTCTTCTTCGTTCATTCTTTGAACTAAACTGTCAACAGGGTAGTCAGACCCGTAGTAGCTTAAATTGTATTTTGTGCTTTCGTGATATTCCATATTGTTAATTTTGTTACGTTCTTTATAATTACGACTAACGTTTTGCAGCTACAAGAAGTTGGCGATTTCGAAGCACAAAGCTGTCTGCCACCACTGAACCGCCAATTTCTTGTAGGTGCTGTTATGCGTTCGTTCTTCTCTTTCACTCATTGGTTACTCTTCAGAGTTGGGGAAATTATAAAGCTGTGAAAGCTCTCTCAAGTCTTGTCCGCCACCTGTCAAACCACCA
Organism: uncultured bacterium; assembly: GCA_903885635.1. Classification (GTDB taxonomy): domain Bacteria; phylum Cyanobacteriota; class Vampirovibrionia; order Gastranaerophilales; family Gastranaerophilaceae; genus CAIPUE01. Next base: position 29 of record CAISJE010000163.1, on the reverse strand, counting down.
ACCGAAACAATTAGCAACTTACTTGGATT
>CAISJE010000162.1 GCA_903885635.1 uncultured bacterium | reverse complement strand
GAAAGTCGACCTCTCCGCAAAGGAGAGGTGAAAAGCTCGGTAAGCTTTTTGAAAATTAGTTTTTACACAGCCTCCTCGCAAGGACGCAAAACCTCTCACCTCTCACTTTTCGGGCTTGTTGCCGCCGTTCACCGTTCACCGTTTACCGTTTACCGTTCACCCGTCGAACCCCTCGCCTCGCAATGACGGCGAGGGCTTCGATGTGGACATCCTTTATCACATCCGAAACTTAATGTCTCGCAAAAACGACAATTTGTTTATTTTTTTATCTCATAGCCTAAATTCTTCAATGCCTTGTTGTTCTTGCGCCAATCTTTTTCGATTTTTACGTTTAATTCAAGATAAACTTTTTTGCCAACAATTTCTTCAAGTTCCAATCTCGCCTGTGTCCCGATAACTTTCAAGAGCGAGCCGCCTTTGCCTATCAAAATTCCCTTTTGGCTCTTTTGTTCGCAATAAATCGAAGCATAAATTCTGTCGATTTTTTCTGTTTCTTCATATTTTTCAATCAAAACCGCAACAGAGTGGGGAATTTCTTCTTTTGTGTTGATTAAAATTTTCTCTCTGATAATTTCTTCTGCAACTTGGCGCATTGTCTCTTCTGTCACGACATCTTCGGGATAAAGCTGTTCGCCCTGCGGTAATTTTTTCATAATATTTTCGATAAGAGTGTCTTTATTTCGCCCTGTCTTTGCAGAAATCTTTACCGTCGGAATATTTTGTTCAAACAACACCTTATATGTTAAAAGATTTTCTTCTATTTTTAAAGGGTTTTTGAGTTTATCCAATTTATTCAACACAAGTAAAATCGGTGATTTTGCGCTTAATAACATATTTTCAACAATCCACTTATCCCCCCTGCCGGCGGGTTCTGAGCCATCAACCAAAAATAAAATCAAATCCGCATCAGGAACGGACACTTTCGCTTCGTCTAACAAAAATTCCCCGAATTTATTGAGCGGTTTATGTACGCCGGGAGTATCGATAAAAACTATTTGCCCCTCGTCGTTGGTTAAAATACCTTTTATTCTTTTTCTTGTTGTTTGAGCTTTGTCGGTTGTGATAACTATTTTTTGACCTAAAATTTGGTTTAAAAGCGTTGATTTCCCGACATTTGGTCTGCCGATTATTGCTACAAATCCTGATTTATAATTTTTATTCATAGGTTTATACTAACATAAAATATTTATATGTTAGAATTAAAATATGGCAATTATTTCTGATGATGATGAATTTGAAAACGTAAGAGAAGAAAAAAGTCTCAATGTCAAACCCGAAGTTATCGAGTTTGATAAGAGTTTTGAGAATAATATTCGTCCGAAAACTTTTCAAAATTACATAGGACAAAGCGGATTGAAAGAAACCATGCAGATTTCGATTGAAGCCGCAAAAAGACGTGAGCTCCCGCTTGACCACCTCCTTTTTTACGGCCCTCCGGGCCTCGGCAAAACCACTCTCGCAGGCGTTATCGCAAACGAGATGGACGTCGAGATAAAAATAACTTCCGCACCTGCATTGGAACGCCCACGAGATATTATCGGGATTTTGATGTCTTTAAAAGGTGGTGAAATTTTGTTTATTGACGAAATCCACCGACTTAACAAAGTTGCCGAAGAAATTCTTTACCCTGCGATGGAAGATTTTTTCCTCGATATGACAACAGGAAAAAGTCAATCGGTAAAAACCTTGAGAATTCCTGTTCCTAAATTTACGTTAATCGGTGCTACGACAAAAGCGGGGGCACTTTCAGGACCTTTAAGAGACAGATTTGGGATAATTCACAGACTTGAATTTTATTCGACAGAAGAATTGACTCAGGTGGTGAAGCGAACGGCTTCTATTTTGAATATAAAAATTACAGATAATGGTGCAATAGCTATTGCGAAACGTTCTCGTGGCACACCAAGAATTGCGAACAGGCTGGTTAAAAGGGTTAGCGATTACGCACTTGTCAGACATGACGGAGAAATTACCGAGAAAATTGCTCAACTTTCTTTAAATTGTCTAAAAATAGATGATTTTGGACTGGATAATACGGACAGATGTCTGTTAAAGCTTATTATAGAAAAATTCGACGGCGGCCCCGTAGGGGTCGAAACACTTTCTGCGGCACTTGGCGAAGATGTTCGCACAATCGAAGATGTTTGCGAACCTTATCTTTTGCAGGCTGGATTTCTTCAGCGAACTCCACGAGGACGAAAGGTTTCGCCGGAAGCTTTGAGGTATTTGGGCTACAAGGTAAATAATTCACAGCAGAGTTTATTTGAAGAAGGCTAGGCTGACATGAAAAAGCAAGTTTTAATTTTATTTTTAATTGTCGGGTTTTTCATGCCGGTGTTTGCTCAAGAAAACCCCGTTTTGCCCTCCGAAATAGGTCAGGTACAGTCAATCGAAACTTTCGGGGAGTCAAAATTTTCGCCAACAGGTGAATTAAATCAGGTAAAACAAAGCGTTGAGGTAAAGATTTTAACGGGTTCGCACAAGGGTGAAAAGTTTTTCATTGACAACATGCTGATGGGAAATCCCGCGTATGATATTAAACTAAAAAATGGGGATAAGGTCATTCTTCATGCAGAACAGGCGGACGGCGGAGTTAATTTTTTTATTGCGGATAAGCAGCGGATAAATGTTTTATATGCACTTTCGGGAGTTTTCTTTGCGTTATTAGTTATTATCGGACAGAAAAAGGGGCTTTTTAGCCTGATTTCAATTTTGGTGACTTTGGGGCTTATCTTTTGGGTTTTAACTCCCTTAATTTTAAGCGGAATAAACCCGATTTTGGCGACTGTTTTGGTCTGTGTTCTTGCGTCAATCGTGACGATTTATCTTGTTGGCGGCTTAAATTCAAAAAGCAGTGCCGCGATTTTGGGAACAGTTTTAAGCCTTGGTATTGCAGGATTTTTGTCGATATTGAGCATTAAATTTGCAAGTTTAACAGGTTTTTCTTCCGAAGAAAGCATGTTTTTGTTCTCGGCTCATCCCAACTTGAATTTTGTCGGAATTTTAGCTTCGGCTATGATAATAGGGGCATTGGGGGCGGTTATGGACATTGGAATGTCAATTTCAAGCACGGTTAATGAAATTTTTATTTCAAGTTCCGATATGGGGGTAAAAGATTTATTTGCATCCGGCATGAATGTTGGCAAAGATATAATCGGTACAATGGCTAATACGTTGATTTTAGCGTATCTTGGCGGAGCTTTTTCATTGGTTCTGCTTTCAAGCAATATTGATTTACAGAAATTTTTTAACCTTAATCAGGTGGCAACAGAGATTTCATCCGCTCTAATCGGAAGTATCGCAATTGTTCTATGTGTACCCATTACGGCTATCATTTCGGCCTATCTGATTAGGCGTGGCGGAAAATAATTTTAATGATATAATTAGTTGAGGAGTTTAATGCTCGAGGGTCAACGAAACCAAACCCAAGTGCATAAAGCCGATAATTCAAAAAAGTAAAGTAGTAATTCGAAAAAATTAGTAAAGGCGAAATTTAAACAATTTCGTGTTGAGGTGAAAAATGATAGAAATGAGAGTAATGGGTATTGCCCTTGATACAAGAACAGGTTCGCCGATTGTAGTTTTGCATGACAAGGAGAACAGAAAGGCTTTGCCTATTTGGATTGGTTCAGCCGAAGCGAGCGCGATTATAAGAAAAATTGAAAATATTGCCGTTGCAAGGCCTATGACCCATGATTTGGTTATCAACATTATCCAAAAAACAGGTTATAAGCTGGATAGAATTGAAATTAACGATGTTGAAAAAGAAACCTATTTTGCGACGCTTGTTTTGGTTGACAAAGACGGAAAAGAAGTCGGAGTCGATGCAAGACCTTCTGATGCGATTGCCGTTGCTATAAGAATTGATGCACCTATTTTTGTGTCTGCAAATGTACTTGCGAGCGGGTCTGTTTCTACGGATTCCGCTAAGGATGAAGAAGAATCAAAAGAATTTAAAGATTTTATCCAAAGTGTTAAACCGTCTGATTTTGAAAAATTATTAAAAGATTACCCTGATTCTGAGCAGTAAATAGAAGTGTTTTGGCCCGAATTCTGACCTAAAGTGCAACACCTAATGCCTCAATGCGTTTCTGTGCAGGTGTTTTGAACTCTAATACTTTCATCGGTCTATTGTTTACCCAATTTTCTACTTCTTGTATCTTCTTTTTACTTATTCTATCAAAG
>CAISJE010000161.1 GCA_903885635.1 uncultured bacterium | reverse complement strand
TTTGATAGAATAAGTAAAAAGAAGATACAAGAAGTAGAAAATTGGGTAAACAATAGACCGATGAAAGTATTAGAGTTCAAAACACCTGCACAGAAACGCATTGAGGCATTAGGTGTTGCACTTTAGGTCAGAATTCGGGGGGTGCGGATTTAACCGCACCACTCCCAGTAAAACCATTTAACCTCTACAGCAATAACAGCAGGGGCGGAAGAGTAAAAAGGGGAAAGCAAAAAGGAAAAAGTAAGCAAGAATGACAAAACCGTTTACCGTTCAATTCGTTTAAACCCTTTACCCATTCAGCCTTTCAACTCAAATAACTATTCAACCTTTCGACTATTTAACTATTCAACCTTTCGACTATTCAACTGTTCAACCCAAAAAAGCCATACCGGCTTCCCCTAAGTCGTCGCCATAAAAGTTAACAATATCTTTAAATTATTAAAGTTTATTTTATCAAATGCCGTAAAGCTTAATATCAAAAAAAATAGTCAGTATAGGAGCACAAAATGTACGAAAGTTATTCCTGGCCTGGTGCTTATGGCTTTAAAGATGAAGTTAAACATTTTATAACGTGGTTTAAAAACTTATTTAATGGTATTCACAAAAAAATTGTAGAGACAGAAAAAAAAGTTTTTTAATTGATGAAACTCTGTTGGATTATAAATAGCGTAGCGGCGAATTTGCAAAGCAAATTCGCCGCTTTTTTATATTTTGTACTACTTTCATCTTACGTAATTATGCTTAGTTTTTGGGGTTTTGAATAAAGACACTGAGTAATGGTATTTTGTGTTGGGAATTAATATCCTAAGTTCAAGGTGAATTATGTCAAAACAATTTGTTATATTAGTTTTTATCTTTATATTTTTATTCTTGGGGGTTAAATGCGATGCCCAAGGTCAATATTCTGCGTTGATTACAAAAATGGAAACATCACTTTTTGGTATAGATTACAGTGCTCAAAGTGATGAAGCAAGATTAAAGCGAATAGAAGATGCTGTTTATGGTGAAGTTTCTTCAAATGCTGTGGCTCAAAGAGTTAAAAAATTGTCAAATGATTTATCCGCAGATTTAATAGGTCAGGAAATTACTCCAAGAAAGGATACTTTTGCCGAAGATACGGATGGTTATAAAGAATCTATTCCAAAGCCTGACAGTAGCGTAAACTATCCTATTGTCAATAATTTGGAGAATAAAATATTTAATAAAGAATTTACGAATTTAGATATAAATCAAAGGCTTGCCAATTTGGAGAATAATATTTTCAAAAAAACTTACGATGATGATTTGAGTTCACGTGTGGAAAGGCTGAAATTGGCACTAACGCCGGAAAAAGTTGTTGATAACTCCAGCGATAGTAGCGACGATATTAATATGTCGGATGATATTATGTCCAAACTTCCATCTTCACAGAGTAATTATTACCAATCGCCCGGCTACAATTTTAATAATAGCGTTCTTGATGATTATGAGTCCAATCCGGATATAACCATTCCATTGGCTGAGCTTGAAAGGTCAACATTAAAAAAATCATTCCCTAACGATACGCCCTCAAATAGATTAACAAGATTGGAGTTGAACATATTTAAGTCGACTTTTCCTGATGATGATGAACAAACTCGTTTAGATAGGGTTTCGAGTGCGCGTCAGGCTCAAAAAACTTCAAAAAGATATGATAATAACAAATTTGCTCAAAATATGTCCACAGCCATGCAACTGGGTGCAATTTTATTACTGGTTTTGGCAGCTGTGTTGTAATCATATTGATACTAATTTGCAATCAATAAAGTATTAACTATCCAATCAAAACCGGTTACTGATTGAACAATATTGGTATGATTTTCGTAAAATAATGATGCTTCAACTAATCTGTCCTCTACCGCATTCATGTTTTTAAAGGCACAAT
>CAISJE010000160.1 GCA_903885635.1 uncultured bacterium | reverse complement strand
TGAGTTTATTTCTTTTTTTGTTTTGTCTGAATATGCTGCTTTTGCCATTTATCTCACCGTTAAATTTATTTATTGTAGGTCGGACTTGAAAAATCTCAAAAAACTGTCATTTTTTGGATTTTTCCGCATCCTCTATTTTATTCTACACAAAATTTTGCTGGTATAATAGTAGTTGTTGTGATTTATTAAGACGATTTTTTTATGATTAAAAAACTAATTTATATTCTAATATTGTTTATACTTTGTATTAATTCGGTGTTTGCGCAGACCCAAAATGCCTATCTGAATTATAACGGCTATCAATATGCGTTTAAACCGGCTGATAAGGCGAAGTTTCTTACAAATGCTTACGTAAACATGCTTTTGTGGGAAAAAGCTCTAACCGTTGAAGATAAAAATTTCTATCTGAAAGAAGCCATGCGCTATTATTTTTTGCTGTCGAAAATAGATCCTAAATCAATTGATGCACAAGTCGGACTTGGCAGAGTTTATGACGAGTATAAATTGGATAAATTTGCTAAAGAGCACTTTTTCAAAGCCTATAATTTTGATAACCGTAACCCAAAAACCAACTTTTATTTCGCAAATTTTTATTATAAACGCAATGACTTTATAACTGCCCTCTTTTATTATAAAAGAGCTTACCAATACGGGTTTTCAAAAAACTACGAGGTCAATTATAAAATTGGGACTATTCATGAAAAATTAGCAGATATAGAAACTGCAAAAAAGTTTTACGTAAGCGCTTCAAAAATCAAGCCCCAAAATGAAGAGTTAATAAATAAAATACGCCTGTTGGATGAATTAAAATATGATGAATCGCAGTATTATTTAAAAATAAATCATTAATTTCAGGGAAGAGAAAGAAACGGGATAATGAATAAAATAAAAATAAAACTTTTTTTGTCGCTATTTATATTTTTTGGACAATTTTTCCCTAATGTACTTGCTCAAGAAAATTTCACAGGCAAAAATGGTGAAGCAATATTTAGTCAAAAGGTTTATCCGATTGATTCTATAGACCCAACTATTTTGACAAATGCATCGGCGGGTTTTTACCCCGGACTTCGTGGCGCAAATCAATTGATAATTTATACACCTGCTTTTGGAATTCGCACAAACACCAACGAATTTGGAACTGAAGCTATTGTTAACGGGAATATTGTAACTTCTCTAAGCGGCGCTGATTCAATAATCCCGGACGACGGGCTGGTTGTTAGCGGTCATGGTCGTTCTAAAAAATGGATGAATGAAAATATTATTCTGGGTTCCAAGGTTTATGTCGATAAAGAGAGTAAAACACTTACTGTTTACGTAACTTCGGATAGTTTTTTGTTCGGGGCAAAAGAGAAAATTAAAGAAGCGCAAAGTATTGTTAATTATTATAAAAGCGTATCTTATATGTATGATTCTCAAAAACCTTGCATTTATATCGACAAAGCCAGAGATTATTTAAATAAGGCTCAAATCGACACACAAAATGTACAAAAATATTCATCACTCGCAATTGAAGCCGCAAATTCGGCATTGGCAACCTCAATTCCTTTTGATAAGGGTGAACTTAAAGGGGTTTGGGTAAGACCGACTGAAACTTCGCAAGAGGCAATTATTGCTTCGTTGGATAAGATTAAATCAACTGGAATTGATAACATATTTTTAGAAACTTATTTTCATGGAAAAACTATTTTCCCAAGCAAAACTATGGCAAATTATCAGTTTGCACCGCAAAATGAAAAATTTCTTGGATTCGATCCCTTAAAAATATGGATAGAAGAAGCGCACAAGCGAAACATAAAAGTTCATATTTGGTTTGAAACATTTTATGTCGGCAACGAAAACCCCAAAGATAATCCAAGAAGTATTCTTGCTGTAAATTCGGACTGGGGAAATAAAACTAAAAGAGATTTCGATTCACTCACTGCTGTGCCGTCTTTATCAGAGCACGGAGGTTATTTTATTGACCCTGCAAATCCAGACGTACAAGCATTCTTGGAAGAATTAATAAATGAAATTATTTGCAATTATCACCCTGATGGAATAAACCTTGATTATATCAGATACCCTCAATCAATTTCTGCAAAATTCGCAGGTTATGATTTGTCAAACTGGGGTTATACCGAATATGCAAGATGCGATTTTAAAAAAATATATGGGAAAGACCCTATTGATTTAACAAAAGACGACCCATTGTGGCAACTTTGGGACAAATACAGACAAGATAAAATCACAGCTTTCGTTTTACGTATAAGCAATTTAACAAAACAACAGAAAGTATTGTTTACGACCGTGATTTTTCCGGACAGACAAAAAGCTTTGGAAACAAAACAACAAGATTGGAAAACTTGGTCAGCACTCGGTTATATTGACGGTTTTACGCCACTGCTTTTGACCTGTGATGCAAAAACAGCAAACGCAATGATGCAAGATGTTATTAATAATAAAAGTAAAAATACAAATCTTTATGCAGGTTTATTCATAACGTTTATGGGCGGTTCCAATGAGGATTTATTAAGACAAATTCACGAGTCCAGAAAACTTAATTCAAAAGGAGTTATAATGTTTGATTATGCCCATTTAGAAAATCGATATATAGACACTTTGACAACAAGTGTTTTTGACCCAACTCAATCAAAATCTGAAATTTTGCAATGTAATTCGCCTGAATTATATAAGAAAAAAAGAAGATTTTTTCACTATCGGGGGTAATAATGGCTGAAAATATAGGGAAAAACAACGAAGAAAAAAAATCCAATTACCTTGGAATTATGTTTAAATGTTGCAACATTTATGGTAGAATTTATAAGAATAAAGACGGCAATGCTTACGTCGGACGTTGCCCGAGATGCATGCGCTCAATCAGGATAGCGGTTGGCGAAGGCGGAACTAATGAAAGGTTTTTCAGTGCACTGTAATGAAATTAATAAATTAAAACAAGATAAACTCCTTGGAATTTTTTGCGATTTAGCACAAATTCCATCTCCCTCGCTTTCAGAAGATAAAGTTATTGATTTTATACAAGAATTTTGTGTGCAAAATAATATTCCTTGTAAATTGGATGGATATAAAAATGTTTTGATTAATATTGGGGCGAAAAATCCCCAAAAACAACCGATTTTACTCTCTGCACACATGGACGTGGTGGGGGATTTTTCGCCCGTTAATTTGGAATTGGACGCGGATTTTCTGCAAACGGACAAAACACGAACGCTTGGAGCTGATAACAAGGTGGGAGTTGCTTGTGCCTTGCTTTTGGCTTATGAGTTGGCGAGAGATAAAGAAATTGACCATGGTGGGCTGGAAATTATCTTTACACGAGATGAAGAACAGGGTATGAGCGGGATTAAACATGTCGGGTTTGATAAAATCCAATCAAAATACGTTCTTGTGCTTGATTCGGATAAACTTGGTCAACTTTTGGTTTCAGGTGCGAGTTACACGAATGCTGTTTTAAAAGTTATGACAAAATACGGCGGACATTCGGGGATTGATATTCACGATAAAAAAAGACTTAATGCCGCTAAATTACTCGCAGAATTGGTTTTGAACATTCCTCAAGGTGTTTTTTATTCGGATGAAACAGGTACGATAACCTCGATAAATTTAGGCACGATTATCGGCGGAAATATTCAAAATACAGCGACAAAAATTGCTACGGAGAAAATTGAGTCGAAAGATTATCTTGATTATTTTATTTCTAATTCGGTTACAAATGTTATCAACACTAACGCTCAGGCTAGTTATTCAATACGTAGTGCGGATGTGGCGAAAGAAAACGAATTAAAACAAATTATTGAAAAGCATGTTGCTGATTTTAATTATAAATACGGTGATTTGGCGAATGCTGAAATTGTGTTTTCTCAACACTTACCTCCGTTTGAAAAAGCAAAAGATGATTTTGTCGAAAAAATACATTTAACTGTGTGCCAAAAATTGAACATAGAGCCTGATGTTGCATCCTTTCATGCGGGAGCAGAAACGCATATTTACGCCCAAAATACTAATGTTTCGGGCGAGAAGTTTTTGCCGTTTTTAGTAGGGCTTGCGGATATATTCAACATGCATTCTTGTGATGAAAAGGTCGATTACAAAACAATGCTCAAAGGCTATGAGTTACTAAAACAAATGTTTGTTGAGTTTAATCTGTAGTCAGTCAGTAGGGTGGGCTTCAGCCCACCCTACGTGCTAATCAAGTTGCTATACTATAAATTTTTGGCAGCCTCTTTCATTGCATCTATGAATTTTACTATTAACTCTTTAGGTGTAAGTGTTTCGCCATCTTTGGTAATTATCTCCGCTTTTCCTACGTCTTGGGACTCCTTTTTAAATAAGGCTTGCAAGAAATTCTGAGGAGTCCGTGCTTCCAATTCGTATTTTGCACTAGAATCAGCAATCAGAATATTTGCTTTTTTTCCAATAAAACGGATATTCGGTTCAATTTCTTCGGCGACACTTTTTCCATTTGCTCTACCTATTTTTGTAGCCTTAATATCTTTGATAGTTAGAGCTGTTGCATCTGAGTATAATAGTTCTAAAAATTGAGCTATTTTGCCTTTTTCGCCTAAAATAGTCTTTAGCGGATAATCTTCAACAAAGTGCTGAAATTCCTTTGTTTGCTGGAAATTAGCCTGAAAACTCGGATGGTTGCCTATTTTTGTCTGTTGATTTTGATTGATTGATTGATTCCTGTTTTTACAATATTCATTTCTAAATTACTCCTTTTTGAATTTATTACACCACTACGATTAATTGAAAACCGGTGAAGAAAATAAATTTCATATGATTATTCAATTTTAACATATATTATTTAATTATATAGCGTTATAACTGAGTTTTAGCCTATTGTAAACTTTTATAAAATTAATTCATATTTCTTAATAATTTTCCATGTAGATAAATAAAGCTTTATAATAGCGATATGTACGAATTATACCCATATTTTACTAATGACGGCACTGTGGGGCTTTTTAGCTGTGTGGAGAACGATATTTACCACTCTACGTACGGTGCGCTTAGCGAAAGTTGGAGCAAATTTATCATCCCAAGTCATTTTGAAGATTATCTGGCAACGCATGACGAAGTAAAAATCCTAGATATTTGCTATGGAATTGGCTACAATACAAAAACTGCTTTGAATGTTTTTGTGAAAAATTATTTTAAAAACAAAAAAAATAAAAAAAAATTAAATTCAAAACAACATCGATTAATGCACTCAAGTATCGCGGCGATAGATACCAATAACGCAGGGGCAGGCGAAGTCGAAAAATTTTATAATAAGGATGTTGTATTTTTTAAAAAAATCTTGCAAAAAATTCTTCTTCGTTTTAAGTCGGCGCCTTCTTGTATCGTGGCGATAGGTGGCGATAATATCCAAGACGCGAGGGCGGAAGAAATTTGTAAAAACTGTAATAAAATTTTAATTGATGCCGTGGATTCGGATAATATTCTAATTGATATTTCGCCGTTTATAATTAAGGAGCAAAAATTCAATTTTGGGTTTGCACTTAAAAAGAATTACAATAATTATTTATCAACAACAAATATTAAATACCAACAAATAAATACAATAAGAAAACCAACAAAAAAAATAAATAAAAAATTCAAATTAAAAGAAGAAACTTTAATAATTATTCTGCAAAAATTATTTGAGCAAAATTCCGAGTTTTTTGATGACCCAAATTTGCAACAAATTTTGACTGCTAAAAAATATTCACCGTTTTTTAGTAAATATATGCTTAATTTTGCGAAATTTTACCAAAATCGGAGGTATTATTTATCCAAAAAGCAAAATAAATCGACCTTTTTACATAATATATATTATCGGTATCTATCTAAAAGCTATAAAAATACCAATGATTTGCTCTTAAATACCCAAATCGAACTAAATTTACATAAAAATGATGCCAGAACGTTTATTAAAACAAATTTAAGCAAATATAACTTTATTTTTCTCGATGCGTTTACACCCGCAAAATCTCCCACACTTTGGACTGTACAATTTTTCAAAGAACTTCATGCTTCGTTAGAGGATGGCGGCATGATTTTAACTTATTCGAATTCTGCGGCGATAAGAAACGCTTTTTTGCAAAACGGTTTTTATGTCGGGAAAATTTATGACGAAAATTTAAAAAAATTCACCGGAACGGTGGCTGTAAAAAATGAATATTTAATAGAACATAAATTAAGTGACTACGATTTGGATTTAATAGGTTCAAAAGCAGGAGTTTGTTTTCAGGATGAGAATTTGGAATCTGACAGCCATACAATTATTAAAAATCGAGAAAAAGAAACTGAAAGTAGCAATTTGGTTTCGAGTTCAAAGATAGTGAAAGGATATAAAAAAAATCATGCAAAAGAATTATGATGTAATTATAATAGGTGGGGGAACCGCCGGTTGTGCGGCTGCTTTTACGGCAGCAAAAGCAGGTTTAAAAACCCTTTTAGTCGAAAAGAACATCCATTTGGGTGGGCTGATTACGTCAGGGCTTGTAGTTCCTGCAATGAATAGTTCGCAAAACCAAATAAATACAAGCTTTAGCGAAGCTTTAATTAAGGAACTACGCTCTATGAAAGGGCAAATTACATATTTGACTAATCCCGGCTGGTTCAACCCCGAACTTTGCAAGGTCGCTCTGGATAGACTTATGCAAAAAGCCAAAGTTGATATACTTTTTAACACCCGAGTAGTCGGACTTAATATTTTAAATAAAAGGATAAACGGAGTTACTCTCTCCTCTAATATGTTATCGGTATATATCTGCGCGAAGTGTATTGTGGACGCAACAGGCGATTGCGAAATTGCAACGCTTGCGAATTGCAATTTTTTACAAAATGAAAAGCGATTTCAGCCTGTGTCACTCAGGTTTATGATGGGCGGTGTTGATTTACAAGCATTTAGTGACTGGCTTTTAGATTTTGATAAGGACAGAAATGTTACTACGTCGCAGGTTGTGGATGGACAAATTCACTTATCTACGGCTTATACTTGGGATAAGCATACTAATTGGGCGCTAAAGCCTTTATTTGAAGATGCCGTAGCTAAAAAGATACTTAAAAATGAGGACAGAAACTACTTTCAGATTTTTACAATCCCATATATGCCTGATTCATTGGCTTTTAACTGCCCTAGGGTATATTTTGCCAATGAAATAGACCCTTTAGATAATTTACAAGTCTCAAAAGCATTGATAAAAGGGCGTGAAAGCATTATCAGGCTTGCAAATTTTTGTAAGATTTATTTCCCCGGATTTGATAACAGTTATATTTCGAATATTGCAGACGCTCTCGGAGTAAGGGTTTCAAGGCGAATAAGGGGTAAATATATTTATACGGTTGATGATTTAAAATCAGGGAAAAAGTTTGACAACCCTGTATTATTTTCCAACTATCCGATTGATGTCCATTCCAACAAAGAGGGGGAATCACTTTTGGAGCAAACGGTTCAGGAATACCAATTACCTATTGAATCTTTGATGTCGGAGGATTACGACAATCTTTTCGTGGCGGGTCGTTGCGTTTCGGCGGATTTTTATGCACAAGCGGCGTTGAGAATTCAGCCGAGTTGCTTTTCAATGGGCGAAGGCGTAGCTAAATATATAGCTGAGTTAAAATAATAAAATATAAATGCAACTACTCATACTCAACCTTGCACTAAGTCCACTTACTAACCAGAAATGAATTGAGGCATTAGGTGTTGCACTTTAATTCAGAATTCGGGATTCATATTTCCCTGCTTTTGCGCTATACTCAATGAATGTTGAAACCTGTTGTTACAAGGGGCTTGATGTTAGATTTCATCCGAGATGAAATCATTTGTCCTGCCGAAATTAACTCCAACAGGGTTGTTAAGCTTAACGATAAGCCCATTCAGAAAAATGGCGATATAGTTTATCTAATGAGTCGCGAATTAAGGATTGAAGATAACTGGGCAATGATTTTTGCCTCAGAACTTGCGAAAAAAGATAATAAAAAATTAAAAGTAATTATCATTTTAGATGATAAATCATACTCGAAAAAACAGGAGCCTTTTTTAAAGGAAGGGCTAAATTTTTTGAAGAAAAATTTAGCCCTTAACAATATTGAATTTGAAGTTTCTACACAAATCCCCGAAAACATTGGGGCTTTGGTAATAGATTTTGTACCCCTCACCCCCAACCCCTCTCCCGCAGGGGGCGAGGGGGGAATAATTATCCCCATTATAAGCATTAGACAAAATAAATTCACTAATATACATTGCGCCGTTTTTGAGGTTGATTCACATAATATAATTCCTGCAAGGTTTATATCGGACAAGCAAGAATTTTCAGCCGCAACCTTAAGAAGAAAAGTCTACGCAAATATTACGGATTGTTTAACCGAATTTCCGACTGCATTTAAATTTACAAAAGGCAAAGCGTATGAAAAATTAGAGGATTTCATCAAAAATAAACTGGATTTTTATTCAGAATACAAAAACGACCCCAATAAAGATGTAACTTCAAATCTATCACCGTATTTACATTTTGGCTTCATTTCAGCCCAACGTATCGCGATTGAGGTAGTAAAATCAAGTGCTTCAAGAAAAAATAAAGAAACATTTTTAGAAGAATTAATCGTTCGAAAAGAATTAGCCGACAATTTTTGTCTTTATAATAACAATTACAAATCTTTGGAAGGGATTTCAAGCTGGGCTAAAGAGAGTCTAAATGCCCATAGAGAAGACCTCCGTACATATGTCTACGGCTTAAAAGAGTTTGAATACGCAAAAACTCATGATGAATTTTGGAATGCAATTCAATTAAACTTATTGAAATTAGGAAAAATCCACGGGTATTTGAGAATGTATTGGGCAAAAAAGATTTTGGAATGGTCTAATACCCCGCAAGATGCCCTTGATATTGCAATTTATTTAAACGATAAATACGCACCGGACGGCAACGCCCCCAACGGTTATGTCGGAATCCTTTGGTCAATCGGCGGTTTGCATGATAGAGCGTTCGCAAATCGGTTAGTAACAGGCAAAATCAGGTATATGAGCTTGCAAGGCTGTAAGAAAAAATTTGATATAAATGAATATATTGAAAAAACCCGAAACTACAGCCCGCTTTAAAGAAAAGGAAGTAAATGTAATTCGGTATTGAAATATTTTGGAATTATTCCGTGTCCTCATTTGTTAAATTTAAAGACTCTTACCAGCAACCGCCTAAAGAATCTTCTGCACAAACTCTCCCATCAACCCAAGTTGCAAACTCAAGTTCTGCGCCTTTAAATATCGCACCTATGATTTTCGCCCCTTTCAAATTGGCTTTCTCTAAGTCGGTATTTTTAAAGATGGTATTTGTTAAGTTGGCATTTTGAAGATTAGCTTTTTCCAAATCTGCACCTGAAAAATCTCTCCCGCTTAAGTCCATTCCTTGCAGATTTGCTTCTTCAAGTTTTGCACCTATTAAATTTTTCTCACCCTTTAAAAGAGCATCAAATTCTTCCTGATTGAAATCTTCATTGCATTTTTTTGCAAAAACTACACCTGCTGTTAAAATAAATACAGCCACTAAAATTAAAGATTTTTTTGTTCTTGACATGGGATGTCCTCCTTTTGGTTTGTTTTGTAATCTTTTAACGATATAAACTTTGAAACAGAAACATTGAAACCCATAGTTTCTGTTTCACGATTAGGAATTATAACCGCACTCGTTATAGAAAGCGACGGGATTGGTCTATATTTTAAACCCACACCCATTTTACCATAGGAATCATCTCCTGATATCCAATCCATTGCAAACCTTAGCTTGTTAGGAATAATTACTTGTTCAATACCAAACAGAACACCGCCTTCATTTGGCATGCTTTTTTGCCCATGAACATAAGCACCTGCTGTTAAACTTGTTCTTGTTTTTTTAATCCTTTGCGATAAGTGAGTGTAGAAAAAAGAATCAGGTGTTGAATTTGCCGAAAAATAAGGATTAATAGAACCACCAATAGTAAGCCTGGTTGAACTACCTAAAAAGAAAACCTTTTTTGCAGAAAAATTTCCTCTGATAATATGATTATCATTAAAGGTAGTGCCAACTCCTGTTGCAAATTCAAGGCCATGCCCCACTCCAAAAATTACAGAGGGTGTCAATGTTGTCGTCCCGTTATCAAAGTGCGAATTGAATCTATTTGATTCTTTCAATATAATATTCTCCGCAGGCAAAACCTCAGAAGATGGAATATTGATAATAGTTTGTTCTGCATAAACTTTCTGGTTAGATAAAATCAAACATACAGAGACCAAAAAAACAATTAGAAAAAAGGGGGTCTTTGTTTTTGAAATAATTTTATATCGACGCCCATTCTTCATTGGTTAAACTTAGCCACCAAAGTCAAACAAGTCTGCTAAAAAGTTGCCTCTTTGGTTTCTTTTATTCCCGAAGTGACCATCATTATTGTTATAACCATGTTTATCATGACTATCGTGTTTATCATAATGGCGGTCATCATTATAGCTTGGAGTTCTTTGTGGTTCTGCATAACTTTGAGCTGACTTTTCAATTATTTTTTCAAGTTCTCCCTTGTCAAGCCAAATACCTCTGCATTCAGGGCAATAATCAATTTCTACGCCTTGTTTTTCCGCCATTAGTAAATTTACGTTGCAATGTGGACATTTCATAATTTTCTCCTTTTTTCTAAACTAAGTCTTTATTTTTAACCATTATAAGCTACTGCCATTTCTTGATTTACTTCAACAATTCTTTTGTTTAAACCAGTTGTCTGAACAATATATTTATCAATATCTGTATTTTGAGTGATTACTGCATTAGGTGTAATAGCAATATTATCAGGAATATTAACATTTTTAATATATGAATGTGCCCCAATTTCAACATTAGAACCTATATTTGCACCATCGATTGTTACTTTAAACCCGATAAATGTATTTTCCTTTATATGAGAGGGCCCATGAACCAATACTCCGTGTGAAATAGAAACATTTTCTGAAATATAAATTGAATAATAACCTTTGCCGTCTATGTTTATCAAACTTTTTTTTATAGGATTGTTATTCTCCTGAGTCGTATATCCATGTAAAACAGCAAAATCTTGAATGTTAGAACCTTTGCCGATATAGAAAGGAGTGCCTTCATCTGCCCTAATGACCGCATTCACGATGTGTACATTTTCTTCCACGATTACATTCCCGACTAATTGAGAATTACGAACAGTTGCCGTAGGATGAATCGAAGGTTTTATTTTTGAACAAGGTAGAAAATTTGTTTTCTCATTAACTTCATTAGATAGAATATTATTCATAATTATACTCCTATATTCTTATTACATAGTTAACTTGCAAAATAAAATCTTTTAAATTAACATATTATTAAATTATAATATATTAAAATGTATAATTTAGCAACTACATAATTTATTCTATTTTGGGAGAAACTAAAGATGACTTTTGACTCAGTAAAAAGACTTAATAAAATTAAATTTAAAAAAGATTTTTTAGCATCTTTGGTGGTGTTTCTTGTGGCATTACCGTTGTGTGTCGGGATAGCAATTGCTTCGGGACTTCCTCCTGAAGCCGGAATATTGTCAGGCATTATCGGTGGAATTGTCGTGGGTGCTTTTTCTGGGTCTCCTCTTCAAGTCAGTGGTCCTGCTGCGGGTTTGATTATAATAGTATATGAAATTGTACAAAAATATGGAATAGAAGGTCTTGGAGTAATTCTTTTTGTTGCGGGCTTAATTCAAGTTGCCTTTGGTTTGTTAAATTGGGGTAAGTGGTTTAGAGCCATATCTCCTGCGATTGTACAAGGCATGCTTTCTGGAATCGGGATATCAATATTGTTAAGTCAGTTTTACATAATGCTTGATACATTTCCGCAAAAAAGCGTTTTGGGCAATATAACTTCTTTACCACACGCATTTATGCATGGGATTTTCCCTATAGATGGCTCTAACCACCACTTGGCTGCCATTATTGGTGTAATAACCATAACAATAATAACTTTATGGAATTATATCCCCAGAAAATATAAACTAATTCCAGCTCCACTAGTAGCTGTCATTGCAGTTTCCATAATTGCAAGCATATTTCATATGCCAATAAAATTTATAACTATTTCAGGCAATATTTTAGGTAGTATCAATTTGATTTCTTTTGAACATTTTAAACTTTTGTTAAATACCGAATGTATTATTGATGCCATTAGTATAGCGTTTATTGCCAGTGCTGAAACGTTGTTAACTTCGACCGCAATAGACAAAATGACGAATCTATATAAAACCGATTATGATAGAGAAATTTTAGCTCAGGGGATAGGTAACACTCTTGCAGGTATTGTTGGAGCTATCCCCATTACTGGGGTAATTGTGAGAAGTGCAACCAATATACAAGCTGGAGCGCAAACTAGAAAATCTGCCATTCTCCATGGTGTTTGGATTCTTTTATTTGTAACAGCCTTGCCGTTTGTTTTTAGGTTCATACCGGCAGCTAGCTTGGCCGCAATTTTAGTTTATACGGGATGTAAGCTCGTAAATATTGATATGGCAAAAACCATTTATAGTCTGAGCAAGGGTGAATTTTTCATATATCTGATTACTATTATAGCCATTTTGTCAACGAACTTACTTGAAGGGATATTAATAGGACTGGTCGCTGGGGTATTAAGAAACCTTCACAAGATGGCACATTTCAAGATTAAAGTAATCAATCAGCCTGACGAGAATAAAATAATAATAAAAATAAAAGGCAATTTAACCTTTTTAAGACTCCCCCAAATTGCAGAAGTTATTGAAAACTTGGAAAAAGGAAAAAGTGTCCAAGTCGTGTTTAACAATGTGAGCATAGCTGACCATGCAACAATTGACTTGTTGGTCGGATGGTCAAGCAGATATATTAAAAATAAAGGAACTGTTTTAATTGACTGGAACAGACTAAAAAAACTTTATCCTGATTTTGGGTGGGAATCTTTAAGTGCTATTTATCCCGAAATTGATACGACTACAAAACAATACCTCCCTAGGGATTGTTCCAAGTGCATTAATTATCATAACTCTCAATTCAGAAAAACAGATTTAGGCTCCTAAAGTTGTCAATAAATCGGTAATTAAATGTATAGTTTCAGGTTCAGCCGCATGTATGATTAATTGAAACTGCAATGCAGTTTGCATTACTTTGGTAATATTTTTACTTTTGAGGTGGTAATAAACGTGCTTGCCCTCTTTGCGTTCATCAACAACACCGTTAAATTTTAACAACTTCAAATGCTGAGATGTTCTGGATTGGCTAATCCCCAAGGATTCATGCAATTGGTTTACATCCATTTCTTTGAATCTTAAAAGCCCAATGATTTTTATCCTATCAGGATGGGAAAGGACATCAAAGAAACTTCCAACAGATTTAATAATTTTATCAATTTTATCTTTAGGCATTAAATATTCTCACAACTTTATATTTATAATAAGGTATTTAACTTAAAAATTCAATACCTTTCGAATAAATTGAATTAATTCGAAATAAAATATTGTTTCATAGATTTTTATTCGTATTGGATTTCCTCCTGATTTTTTTTCATACCCCATAAATTCGATTGGAATTGTCTATATTCCGTCGCTCCAAGCAAGGAGAGTCAAAGAAATATTTCTTAAAATCTCTTGTTTTGCTATTTTTTTTATTGTATCCTAGTTTCACTAGGAGTAAATTTAATGTTTAATGAAACAAAAACTCATGAAATTACGGTTGACGTTGTTATTTTAACTATCAAAAACAATAGCCTGCGGGTTTTGCTTGTAAAGCGGACAAATGAACCGTTTAAGGGCAGATGGTCCATTCCGGGTGGTTTTATTCGTTTATCCGAAAATCTCGATGAGGCTGCGTTGAGAATTTTGAAAGAAAAAACCAATGTAGAAAATATTTACCTGGAACAGCTTTACACATTTGGCGATCCACTTCGTCGTACAGACGCAAGGGTCATTACGTGTGCTTATTTTGCGTTAATTCGCGAAGATGACGTAGATGTTTTTGAAAGTGCGAATGTAGATTGGCATAAAGTTTACGACCTTCCACCTTTGGCGTTTGATCACAAGGAAATCATTGAATATTCTTTGAAACGTACCAGAGAGAGATTAGAAATGTGTCCTGTGGCTTACCAGCTATTAAGCGAAAAATTTACTTTGACAGAAATGCAAAAATCTTATGAACTTATAATGGACAAGAAGCTTGATAAGAGAAATTTTAGAAAAAAAGCTTTGGCTACACAGGGACTTATTGAGTTGAACGAGTTTTCAAAGACAAAATCAAAACGTCCGGCAAGGCTCTATACTTTTGATAAAATTAATCTTAATTCTAAAAGAGCACATTTTATTTCAAAAAAACCGAAAGAAACTATTTAAGGAGAATATATGCTTACAATAACTTGGATTATACAAATATTTTCAGCATTTTTGTTGATAATTTTAATATTGCTTCATTCCCCAAAAGGCGACGGAATTGCGGGAATTGGCGGAGCTGGCAATCTTTTTGCTTCACAGAAAAGTGCAGAAAACGGCTTGAATAAATTGACAGGAATTATTTCAGGGATATTTGTTTTATGCACGTTCCTGTTAGGATTCGGGATAATTAAATAAAAAGATTAAATTTTGAAATGCTTGTGGGAGTTTTCTATGTTTTCGCGAAATGAATTATATTGGGGAAGTGAAATGCAGAAATTTCTTGCCACTAAGCATGTTGCTGTTTTCGGGCTTGGCGGAGTTGGCGGGTTTTGTGCAGAAATGCTTGCAAGGGCAGGAGTTGGAGAGCTTACCATCATTGATTTTGATAAGGTTGCCTTATCTAATATCAACCGTCAAATAGTTGCCCTAAATTCTACAATTGGGCAGGATAAAGCAAGACTTTTTGAATTGAGATTAAAGGATATTAATCCTGCCATAAAAATTAACCCTATACATGATTTTTACAGCGAAAAACTTAATAAACAAATTCTTAATGTCAACCCTGATTTTATTGCTGATGCGATTGATACAATGCGTTCAAAAATTTCCTTGCTGGATTTTTCTTACAATAACCAATTTCCGATTATAAGTTCATTTGGAGCGGGAAATAGAATTGCGCCGGAGGAACTTTATATTTGCGATATTTCTGACATTGAAGATAAAAATTCACCTTTTACTTCCAATATCTTATATCGGTTAAAAAAAAGAAATATTCGGAAAGGAATTAATGTTGTTGTGAGTAAAGAAAAGCCTTTTTCGACTGATAAAGTCAAAATTGTGGAAAATATTAAAACCAAAAATGGAGAAGAAATTGAGTTTGCAAAAATTATCCCTGCTTCAACTCCTTTTGTCGCCTCAACTGCAGGCATTTTAATGGCAAGCTTTATTGTTAAAAACTTGGTATGAAAAATAAAAAATGCATTAACATGAAACTTTATTTATGGTTTAATGGAGTTTGTAGATTACATAATAGGGGAAAATAAATGCAAGCAAGAAGGGCCGCCAGAGAATTAGCGTTGATATTATTATCGCAACTTGATAAAAAAAATACGACTTATTCAAATGCTGATTTTGAGGATATAATTTTAAAATCAGTAAGGATTTTGACTAATAGCGCAAGTGAAGAATTAAAACTAACGGTTGGTGCATTACTTAGTATGAAAGATTTTGTAGAAAATTATGAAACTGATCATGAAGACAATATTCAAAGACCAATCGGCGTTGCGAATATTCCGGTGCCGCTTCCGATGACATCTGACATAACAGGGCGAATTGATGAAATGATTGAGATAGCTGAAAAATCGCTTTCTGCGCTTGAAATAGCAGAAGTCGCTACGTTGGGAAGTAAAGCTGAAGTTAAAAATTATGCCGTGTTAATCGCAGAAAAATTTAAAGAAAATGCTGAATTTGTGGATGCTCAAATCCAAAAGTTTGCAAAAGGATGGGATATTCAAAGACTCGTCAAGATGGATAAAGATATTTTGCGTATTTCTATAGTGGAACTTCTGTATATAAAAGATGCTCCGATGAAGGTCATTGTTGACGAGGCACTTGAGTTGGCTAAAAAATATTCCACTGATGAAAGTTCATCTTTTATTAATGGGATTTTGGCAAAAGTTATTTTAGAAAACGGGATTTCCTAAATGTTCGATTTTTTCTCGAAAAAAAATGAGGATAATTATGAGAGAAGTAGGTTTTCGCTGGGATTGGATAAACTAAAACAGACCTTATCTCAAACAACCCGCACACTTGTTGAAAATATTGCCGAAAATATCGAGGAGGAATCTGAGTTTTCAGATTTTGTGCTTGATGATATGGAAGATTTGCTTATTCGTGCTGATTTAGGAGTGAATTATGCATCTGAGTTGGTCGATAAGCTAAGAGGTCAGGACAAAATCAAGCCGTCCGAGGTTAAAAATTATTTGAGAACGGAATTTTTAAAAACTTTGTCCGCTTCCGGCGATACCGAATTGAACTATAAACAAAACGAGCTGAATATTTATTTTGTTTCCGGTGTAAATGGAGTTGGAAAGACGACTTTAATCGGAAAACTTGCATATCGGTTTAAACTTGAGAGTAAAAAGGTCTTGATTGCGGCTGGAGATACTTTTCGCGCGGCTGCCGAAGAACAACTTGATATTTGGTCTAAAAGGGCTGGCGCTGATATTGTAAGGCGCGACAAGGCTGATCCTGCGTCTGTTGTTTTTGAGGCTATTCAAAAGGCTAAAAACGAAAATTATGACGTGATTTTGATAGATACAGCGGGAAGATTACAAAATAAATATAATTTAATGGAAGAGTTATCAAAAATTAAAGCTGTAATTGATAAAAATGCTTCTGAATTTTTGCGGGAATGTATTTTAGTACTTGATGCGAATACTGGACAAAACGGGCTTCAGCAGGCAAAAATTTTTCAAGAGGCGATTAATTTGACTTCTGTAGCGATTACAAAACTGGATGGTTCGGCAAAGGGTGCGATAGTTTTAGCGATTGCAAAGGAGCTTAAACTCCCTGTTAAGCTAATCGGCGTTGGGGAGAAGATGGAAGATTTGAAGGATTTTAATTCAACCGATTTTATTGAAGCGTTGTTTAGTTAATTTTTTGATGACAAGTGCAATAAGTAAATGAAACGGTAGGAAAAGCGTAATATTAACTAATATGAAAAAACCATGCAATTTAATTAACTTTTGGGTATTATTGTATTATGAATATTTTTAAATCATTTGAAATATTTTTACGGGAACCGCTGAGTATCCTCAAAGAAAGATTTATCCAAATTGTGGGGATAAATTCGGACTTTGTTGTTCACTCCGGTGTTAGTGCCGAATTGTTTGATAACAGAACTCAAATAACTGTTGTGAACAGTCAAAAAATGTATAATTTATTTCAAACAGTTTTACACAAGCAAGAAATAAAAGCGACACAAGAATTGTTGCAATTGCCACGGAAAAAACAAATTGTTATCGGACAATTATGTAAAAGAATGTAGGATGGGCTTAAATCCCCATCAAATTAGAAAAAGAAGAAATCATGAAACATTTAAGTGCAAAATTTATCGTAAGTGCTGAAAAACTCAGCCAATGCCC
This sequence comes from uncultured bacterium, assembly GCA_903885635.1. GTDB lineage: Bacteria > Cyanobacteriota > Vampirovibrionia > Gastranaerophilales > Gastranaerophilaceae > CAIPUE01. The sequence goes on along the minus strand of CAISJE010000160.1, from coordinate 5,023 downwards.
CAATTTCAATCTGAGCGAATTCCCACTGCTCGGGCGTTCAAACGTAGGGAAATCTTCCTTTATCAACGCGCTTGCAAACAACAACAAAATTGCCAAGACTTCTAACACGCCTGGGAAAACCAGATTAATCAACTTTTTTGATTTTTCTGAAAAATTTATTATTTCAGATTTGCCGGGTTACGGATACGCAAAAGTTTCCAAGGAGGCTCAAGCAAAATGGCAGCAATATTTGGAAGAATATTTGCTTAATCGTCCACAGATTAAGTCTTTAATCCAATTTATTGATGCGCGTCATGAAATTCAAAAAAATGATTATCAAATGCGCGAATGGGTTTTGGCGAATAATATGCCTGTTTTTACCGTTGTTACCAAGATTGATTACATTCCAAGAAGCAAGGTTCTAAACGTGGTGAATAACATTCAAAAAGAGTTTTCCGGTGTAGTTCTGCCATTTAGCGCCGTGGACAAAAATTTCTGCGAGAAAACTTTAAATTACATTATGGAATTAAGTAACTAAGACTTTTTACAATGTTGCACAAATATCCATTAAACAGTGGAGTGAAAATATTCTAAAATGCATTAAAATTCTAATAGAATTAATAGGGAGATTTGGATATGGTTGTTAATGTAGCAAATTTAGGGGAATTTGGTGATGAAGAATTTTATCCGCAGAACAGAGGCGAAATTTCTGAATCGATAACCCAAAACTGGACTGAGCAAGCACTCGAATGTTACAGGCTTAATTGTAACTGCTCATGCTGCTCTATCTCAAAGGGAAGTTATTCTTTTGCTTGCCAAATGCCAAAAATATTGGATGTTTTAATTAAATCGCTCGGAAAACCCGCACCGAAAGTAAAACTGGAAGTCGTTAGAGGCTAGGTTGTAAAGAGTAAAAAGGAAAAAGCAAAAGGTAAAAAGTAAGCGAGATGTGCAAAACCTTTCAACCAAAAGCAAGTAGGGTGTCTGAATAACATTCTGTTCTCGTAACTAATCACCAGAAATTAGGCAGGCATTAAATCCAATAAATACAAGGGTCTATCCCTCGCCCCTTGCGGGAGAGGTCTGTTTTCGGTTTGAGCGGAAGCCCGCGAAAGCCAGAAAACAGGGTGAGGGGTTTCGCAACATAAATGCGTGTTTTTACCCCTCACCCAATTTTTCCCTTGCGTAGGACAGGGTCACTCGCCTCATTCTTCGGCGGTTCCATTTGTCTGACACTCATTCTTCGTGTCGAAAACCTCTCACTTCTCACTTTTCACCACTTCAATACAAATGGCAATACCCACAGTGTGTTTCAGAGAATTGCGTTTTGCAAGGGCGTACAGTTTTGCATATCTCCATAACGTGCGGGCATCTTGTGTGAAACTTACATCCAGACGGCAAATCGCTCGGAGAGGGCAAATCGCCCGTTAATATGATTTTTTCTTTTTTGTTCCCCGGATTTGCACTCAAAAGAGCCTCTGTGTAAGGGTGTTTTGGAGTATTGAAAATCTCCTCGCTCGTTCCGATTTCGACAATTTCACCCAGATACATAATCCCAACCCTGTCAGATAGATATTTTATAACGCTTAAATCGTGTGAAATAAACAAAAAAGTTAGATTAAATTTCTTTTTTAAATCATTCAGCAGATTTATAATTTGTGCCTGAATGCTCACATCAAGAGCGCTTACAGGCTCATCTGCGACGATAAATTGCGGTTTTAGAATCAATGCACGTGCTATGGCAATTCTTTGTCGCTGCCCGCCTGAAAACTCGTGCGGATAAAGAGATAAAGCACTTTTGTCCAACCCAACCTGCTCGATTGTGTTAAAAATAATCTGCTCAATATCTTTTTTGCTCAATGATTTTAGGCTTTTTAACTCCTTGTTTACGATTAATGGTTCTTTTAGGATATCATAAATTTTCATCTTGGGATTTAGGCTTGAATATGGATTTTGAAAAATTATTTGTGCATTTTGGCGGAATTTTTTTAAATCTTTTTTGTTTAGTTTTAAAATATCCTTGTATGAATTATTTGTTGGACAAAGGACTTCGCCTGATTTTACCTCCACCAGTCTGAGTATGGCTTTGCCCAGAGTTGATTTTCCGCAACCTGATTCGCCTGCGATTGAGAAGATTTCGCCCTGTTTTATCTCCAAGGACAAATTATTAACCGCAAAAACTTTTTTTTGCTCATGCAGAGCACTTTCGATTTTGTACTCAACAAATAAATTTTTAATCTCGATTAAATTATTTTGCATATTGATATTATTTTACTCTTATTAAAAAATAAAAACAATGGCAGAAAATGAGAATACCTGACTGGCTAGTTATTTTTTTTAATTTTGAGTATGAGTATATCTCCGACGTCGATATTCAGCTCTTCGCCGACTTCAATGAACGATACAAAAGACTCTTTATACATTCTATCAAATCCTGATTTTATTTTTTCGCCGCTTGGGGCTTGAAAAGCTCCAAGCGTGAACGATATTGCCTGAGAAGAACCGAGCATGACAAAATTTGCAGCTTTTATCGCGACACTTCCGACAAATTTTTCGGGGTCAATTGGTTTGTATCCGACCACTCTAGCGAGTATTTTAGAATGACTAATATTTATAGTTTCTTTATTGTAGGTAATTAAAGTCGGATGAAATTCAAAATAGCTATCACGTTTCCCACGTTGCGGAGCATATGTTTTCACTACAAAGCCGGAAATTACAGTTCCTTTTTCTAGAAAAATCCCGTCTTCCAATTCTTCAGCATCAATAGTTTGAACTTTATATGTATTGGATGGATTTTCGGTCGAAAATTTATCCACAGCCATGACCTTAATCGTTCTGGCGTTGACTTTTGGAGTTAATAATAACAAAATAAAAATGAGTAAGTAGATTTTTTTCATAATTAACCTGCTTTTTGGTTGAATGGGTGAAAGGGTTTGCCGATTCTTGAAAATTCATGATGGTGGGTTAGGGAACCCACCCTACTTCTCACCTCTCACTCGTTCAAGCAATTTCTCTACGACCTTCAATCGCTCTGGCAAGAGTGATTTCATCCGCATATTCCAAATCAGCCCCAACGGGAAGTCCAAACGCAATTCGAGTAATTTTTATCCCAAAAGGTTTTATAAGTTTATTTAAATAAAGACTTGTCGCTTCGCCCTCAACAGAAGGGTTTAAGGCCAAAATAACCTCTTTAACCTCGTCCGTTGTAAGTCGATGTAAAAGTTCTTTTATCCTGACGTCTTCGGCACCAATGCCGTCAAGAGGTGAAATTAATCCCTGCAAAACGTGATATAGCCCAAAATATTCGTTGGTTCTCTCGATTGCGATTAGATCCTTTGTTTCAGAGATTACACAAATCGTCGAACGGTCGCGAGAATTCGACTGACAAATCTCGCAAGGATTTGTTGAAGACATATTAAAGCAAACATCACACGAAAAAGTGTTTTCTTTCGCCTCAATAATATTCTGAGCGAATTTTTCCACTTCATTTTTAGGCATTTTAAGTAAATGAAACGCCATTCTTTGAGCAGATTTAGGTCCTACTGAAGGGAATTTCTGAAACTGCTCGATTAGAGTTGCAATAGATTTTGGGTAAATCATTAAAATAAACCCGGCAACCCCGGAATATTCAATCCGCCCGTCAATGATTTCATTTTAGCTTCCATTGCATCGGTTGCTTTTTTGCTAGCCTGTAAAATAGCTGTTGAAATGACATCTTCTAACATTTCGACTGTATCAGCGTCAATTGAAGAAGGATTTTCAGGATTAATCGCTTCGGCTGTCAATTTAATCGACTTAAATTTGCCTTGTCCGTCACAAACAACTTTAACCGCTCCGCCTGCTGATTCGCCGGTTATTTCCGTATTAGCAAGTTCGTCTTGAGTATCTTTTAATCTCTTTTGAAGCCCTTGTGCCTGCTTCATCATTTTCATCATATCCATTTTTTACGCTCCTTATTGCCTAATCAGTAATTAAATTGTAAAATAATTATATGCAAAAGACAACTTATTTACAACATTGTTTAAGAAACGGTAAAATTATTCGCTGGAGCGATAATTCTATGCCGTTGAAGTTTTATATTGCACCGTTCAGATTTTATTCAAAGCAGGGAGAGGATTACAAGTACCGTGAAATGGTCATGCGCGCAATTGATACTTGGCAAAAAGCAAGCGGTGGAAAAATTTCGTTTAAGATTGAAACGTCGCTATCCAATTCCCAAATAAATTTGGATTGGAAACGGGTTGACAGACAGGCATTGGGGCATTGTTATTTTAATGTAGACAACAATAGTCGGGTTTATTCTGCTGAGGTTCAAATAGGGATTTCAGACGGGATTATCCATAAAGACTATATGCCCGAAGAAGAAGTTTATCACACAATTTTGCATGAAATAGGTCATACGCTTGGATTGGGGCACAGTCAGTGCGAGCAAGACATAATGTACACCCCTCATAAATACGGCGTTGTAAATTTAACAACGCAGGACAAATTGACTTTACAATGGTTGTATAAATTCCAATCGGGCATGACTATTTCAGAAATCGCCTCCAAATACGGGTTTCATACTTCAAACATTGATGATGTTGTAACAAATTTAATTAAAAAAAATACTCCGAGTGAGTTTGAAAGAGTTAAAAGCAGTTTAACAATTCAGCAAAGAGATTTGTTAAAAGAACAGGAAAATATAGCTGATTTAAAAAAATACAACCTTGCTCTGCAAAATATAACGATTTCTGAAAACATACGAAATTTGTTTATCAATCAGGCGAAAAGGTGAAGATATTATGACAAAACATGATGTATGAAGAAGTTTATTCTTATATGTGGTTCTTGCGAAAAATCCATGAAATGTTAAAATAACTAATCATGGATATAAATAAAATACTAAAACTCAGGCAGCGGGGCCCGAATTCTGACCTAAAGTGCAACACCTAATGCCTCAATGCGTTTCTGTGCAGGTGTTTTGAACTTTAATACTTTCATCGGTCTATTGTTTACCCAATTTTCTACCTCTTGTATCTTCTTTTTACTTATTCTATCAAAG
>CAISJE010000159.1 GCA_903885635.1 uncultured bacterium | reverse complement strand
TCTGCTTGTCTGCTTGTCTGCTTGTCTGCTTGTCATGACCATACCTAATAAATCCTTTTCATTACTACCTTAAATTGATTATACCATGTAAATTATTATTAGGCAATAGATAGGCCGCGTTTTTAGTCAGAAAACCGATGAGGGACCGAAGCAATCTTGTTCGCCTTTTGCAATAATACAGGGGGATTGCTTCGATGTGGACGCTTTTTGTCGCATTCGGGACCGGATGGATCTCGCAATGACGCAACTGCTAGAAAGAATTTTGACCTTACTTGTCTTTTTGGTGATTAGTTATCCCCTATTCTTTGCGGTTAACAAATCGTTACAAAAATTTTGTGTCTTAAAAACAAGCAGATTTAATTTTTCAATCTATTTTTTTAATTTTTCGACCCCAAAAACTAAAAAACGCTTTTAAAATGTTCTATTTTTAAATATTTATGCAAAAAGTCGTCTTAATATAAACTTTACAATAAGTGTATTTAGGGCAATTTCTCACATTCACCACTTTTAAAATGACTATCTAACTGTTATTATAGAGTTTGTTAGAAAAGAATTTATGATAGAACGAATTAATACAAATAACTTTAATATCGATAAAAACAAAGCCAAAAGCCAGCCCCGCTTTACAGGCTTGGTTGAAGGTGCAACAAGTTTCATCCAGCTTTGCGAACAAAATCCTATGATAAATGTTGGCGTATTGGATTTTTTCACTGCTATTGGTCCAAGAACTGTAATTGAGGGTGAAACAAATCCTTATGCAGGATTTGAGGCGTTCAGAAGAGAATCCTCGGGGCTTGTCGTGAACTGCTTGATTCCCAGTGCTATCGTTTGGGTAATTGCAAAAGCAATCCAAAAGCCGATTATGGGTCATAAAACTCAAATGAGTGATTGCTGGGCGAACGAAGATACTATTAATTTGGTAACTAAGTATTGGCAAAATGCCTATGATAAAGCAATAGACGGAAGTGGAAAACAAATATTTGCCGATGATAAAAACAAGGCAAAAGTTTATAACACTATTAAGAAAATTCTTGAAGAAACAGAAGGTATAGACGGAACAAAGACAATCAAATTCAATAACTTTAAGTTCCACGATAATGTAAAAACTCTTACGGAAAATGTTTTTAAAGAAAAATTCACTAAAAAAGAACTAGATGCTGCATACAAAGGCATAGTAAGTCAAACACATGTTGCTGAAAACATCATGATTAAAGGGCATGGGTCTGAACTTTTTAGCCAAAATCTTGAATCTATAATCAAAAATACACCTCAAATTTTAAAAGAATTGGTCGGTGGTAACGCACCAAGCGTAGAAACTTTTGCAAAACAGGCAAAAAAATTGTTATTTACAAAAAGCTTGCTCGGGCTTGGCGTAATAATCCCGCTTGCTGTTTCAATGCAGCCTATTAACAGATGGATTACCGCTAAAACTTCAGGTAAAAAAGGTGCTCCGATTTATAGAGATTTTGGTCAATCTGAGACTAAAGAACTTTCATCAAAAGAAAAATCCGCATTATTCCAACAGAAACTTATTTCAGTTGGTGCTATGGTCGGAGTTGCGCTATTATCAATAATGAAAAAACCTAGTTTACAAATGTTGAAAAATATATCTCAATTCAAAGGAAGTTTCCCGAGCATGGACCAAGCCAGAATTATTTCTACTGCGACATTTGCAAGCAGAATGATGGCGTCTGAGGACAAAAACGACCTCAGAGAGGCAACCGTCAGAGATATTGCTACCTTCTCCGCGTTTTATTTCTTGGGCGATTATGTTGCAAAAGGGATTGCGACAGCAATTCAAAAACATTTTAAAGGAATTGAATTGATAAATGTATTAAAAGCCCCTGATAAAAATGCCAATTTATTGAAGAAATTCGGACATTGGGCAAAATATACCGCACTAAAATCTTCTGACGAAATTGTTGGAGAATCCGCAAAGAAAATGCGTTCTTTGTGTCAGCTCGGCAACATAGGATTTTCTTTGGTTGCTCTGGGCTTATTAATCCCTATGATAAATAGAAAACAAACTGACAAAGCAAGGGAAGCAGAATTGAAAGACATGGGCGTTGATCAACAGACAATCAGTAAATATTATCCTCCGTTCACGATGAATATTACGGCATCGAACAACCATAATGTTTACAATGCTTTTTTTACGGCAAATAAATAGAAACAATTGATAAATATACATTAGACTAGACTTGGAAAAAAATGAAACTACAACAAACTTTAACCCCAAAATCGAATATTCAAAACCAAAACGACCGAAAAATAAACAATTCGCAGCCAAACTTTATGGGCGTGGAGGCTTTTTCACCATTTTTGATGTTTTTAGAAGCAAATCAGGCTTGGGGCGCTACGGCTATAGATTTAAGCAGTATGGTAATCCCAAGAACAGCCGTCGATTTCACCCGCAGTCGTGATGCAGGGATTGAAACAGGCAGAAGAGAAGCCGCATCAACTATTAATACCAGTTTAATAGGTGCTTATGGCTTGGCAGCGGCTTGGCTGTTTTCGAACGCAATCAACAAAAAATTTGATATAAAAGCTAATAAAATGTTTTTCAACGATAAAATGCTTGAAATATTAGGTCAAACAAATATTGAACACGGAAATATCAAAAATTCTGATAAAAACTTGAACAGTTATTTAGGCGAAATTTTTGAGAATATAAAAGCGTTTAACCCTCATTTTGAAAACGGAAAATTGATAGATGAAAAAGGTTGGATTGCGATTGATAAAACTACTCAAACCGATGTAATTAAAAAATTAAGCAAGGAGCTTAATTCAGGTTCTGAAAAAATAAGCAAAGAAACAAAAGCTTATTTGAAAGCTCTAATTTCAACGTCAACAGGTGCTTCAAGCAAGTTTAAGCTAGAAAAAGAAATCGGAGGAAAATCTCACGTTTCTGTTTCTTCGTTAGACGATTTTGTCGAAAATATTTATAAAATTTCAAAATCGTTTATGAACGATAAAGTTGCACAAACGTTTAATATAAAGAATATTGACCAAAATGTTTTCATAAAAGACATAAAAAAATTAAATGGAAAGACTTCAGTTCTGGGGCTTGCAATAGCGGGCTTAATAGGAGTTTCGGCTCAACCCTTAAATATGTACCTGACAAAAAAGAAAACAGGTAAAGACGGTTTTGTAGGGGTCGAAGGCAAAGAACCTGATAAAACTAACGAATTTAAAATCTTGAAAGCTACAATAGCTGCAATAGCTTCTTTAGGCGTGCTTTTGGCAATTGGCAAAAAACCGAGCGAAATATTTAGAAAAGTTCAATTTAAAGGGATTATTCCTGTAATTGACCAATTCAAATTAATATACGGGATGACTATTGTATCGAGACTGCTTTCTGCCCGTGACAAGAATGAACTCAGGGAATCCTCAATAAAAGATTCTTTGGGCTTTACAAACTGGTTTATCCTCGGCGGTTTTGTTTCAAAATTGACAGCTGCAGGGATTGAAAAACTGGATAAATTTAAAGGTGAAAAATTTATCAGATATAACGAAATTGAAAACGGCAAAGGATGGTTCAATTGGTTGACCAAATCTTCTATCGTTTCCTATGAAGAAACATTGCATGCCGGATTTAAAAAAGCAGGTATTTCAACAATAAAAGCCGATGGAATTGCAAAAACATTCAAAGAAATGTTAAAAGAAGCACCTAAATCCGTAAAAACAAAGATTAATTATCTTCAATTGATACAACTTGCAGGTTACTTGTACTCAGGTATTGCTTTGGGCTTAGGCGTTCCAAAGCTGAATATTGCGATTACAAATGCTTTGGAAAAGAAAAATAAGAAAATACCGCAAAAGTAAGAGTTGTGTATAATCGGCTTCATCGCGAGTTGTAATCAAAGCATAACTAATTTCGTGTTGTTGGGTTGCTAACAAAATAACTTTTCAAATCAAAGTCAGATTTTGTATGACTCCTTTTGTTTAAGGTTTAGGGTAACTACTTATGTATAAACCCCTCGCCGTCATTGCGAGACAAAGGGTTCTGAGGTAGAAAACCATTGAGGGAACGAAGCAATCTTGTTCGCCCTTTGCAATAATACAGGGAGATTGCTTCGGTGGATATCATTTGTCACATTCGGCACTTGATGTCTCGCAAAGACGCAAAACCACTACGCAAGTTACTTAAAATCAACCTGAGTTGTTAAGGTTTAGCCTTGTCAGGTTTTTTCTCAAAACCCAATACATTCATAATCGGATGAATTAATACATGGCTAACCTGAGGAGCAACAATCGTAAGCATCAGTATTGAACCGATAATTGCACTTAGCTCCTTGGCACCTTTGCCCAAGCGTAAGTCATACTTTGGACTGTGTATAGAGTCTTCTATTTTTAAAACTCTGGTTTCAAAACTTTCTTTTAATTTTAATATTTTATCATAAGCCTCTTTTTTCAATTCCTTTTTGTGGAATTTATCTCTGGCAGATTTTATCATTAGTTCATTTTCTTCCTCTAATTCGTGCAGATTATCCTGCATTCTGTTAAAGTGATCAATATGAACTTTGTTTTCAGGGTTTTTACTCAAGAATTTTGAAAGCTTATTATATATAAATCCCTTGACAGGGGTCATAAAAGACAGATATAAACCAAGGCAAAGTCCCTGATATAACATTTCTTTTACAGCCGCATATTTTCTCTTTTCGGGAGAATCCGCCTCTTTGTCCAGCATGATAAAAGTTGGTCGTCCTGCCATTTTTAAAGCTGTTTCAACACTCACAGCAAAAAATGTGTTCTCAACAAATTCAGCCGTTTTTGTGCTACTCATAAATCTTTTTACAGGCATCGGAATTATTTTCATATACGCAACCCTCCGCCTGTATTAATTTGAGATTTGGGATAAGGATGTTTTGCATTGCTTAATAAATTGCCATTCTTTGCTATTCCATCAAAAACAGGGGTAGCCGTCCCTAGGTATTCTTGTTTTTCCTTAGGTTTATCCCGTTTGAAAGCTTTCATAACATGAGGCATTGCCACATTACACAACTTTGGAATGGCATAAAGTGCCGCAAAACACACTCCTAAAAATCCTAATGTTCTTTGGGAATGTTCTAAAGTTCTTCCGATTGTTTTATCAGGAGCGAACGCAGGGGCTAATTTTTGAACCGCCCAAGACAAAAACAAATAAGTCGGAACTGCGATTAATTCAGTTGAACCTTCTCTTATTGCTGCATATTTTTTTGTTTCTGGGTCTTGATGCTTATCCATCATGGTAAAAATAGGACGAAGAATGCCTTTAAAACAAGCAACTGCGACAACCGTATAAACCGGCTCATTGGCTTTTCCTAAAGTTTCACATAATTTTCCTACTAAACCCATTTTTATTTTCACACCTTGATTATATAATCTTCACAATTATTTTAAAACCCGTAAAAATAAAAAATGCTAGAGAGATAAAAAATATTAACAAAAATTTATATTTATTAAGCTCCGAAGTAATTTTTCAAACCTCTGTTTAGGTTTGTATTTCTACAAAGTTTTTTAAGCTTGGAAATCGCTCTGTTTTCGATTTGTCTGATTCTTTCTCTCGAAACCCCGTACTGAGTTCCGATTTCGTCCAACGTTTTTTTAGTTCCGTTATTATCAAGTCCATAGCGTAAAATCAAAACATCTCTTTCTTTCGGACTTAACTGGCTGAGCATTTTTCTTATATCATCAAACAGGTTTTCTTGAGAAACCCTACTGTCGGGAGTTATCGTACTTTCGTCGACTATGTAATCCGCAATCTTTGTTGAATCTTCTTTTTGATTCGCCGGAGATTCAATACTTATCGTCGACTGTGCGGATTTTACCAAAGAGGTTAATTTATTAACCGAAAGCCCCAATCTGTAAGCTATTTCCTGCTTTGTGGGTGCACGGCCCAATTCTGTCGTTAAGTCAATTGTTGTTTTACGGATTTTACTCAAAGATTCAATCATGTGAATCGGTAATCTTATTATTCTCGCCTTGTCCGCAATAGCACGAGTAATCGCCTGTTGAACCCACCAAGTCGCATAGGTCGAAAACTTGTAACCCTTTGTGTAATCAAATCTTTCTGCCGCTTTCATCAGCCCCATATTGCCTTCTTGGATTAAGTCAAGAAAAGAAAGTCCTCGTCCGATATATTTTTTTGCAATACTTACAACAAGTCTTAAATTTGCGTTGACAAGAATGTTCTTAGACATTTCACAATGTTCTTCTTGAATTTTTTGGGCGATACGCAATTCTTCAGGAGTTGATAAAAGGGGGATTTTACCTATCTGTTGAAGATAAATTCTAACCGAGTCATCGGTATTAATTGAAGTCAAATTTTCCTGAATTTTCGGTTCTTGTACAGATACAAGAATATCTTCTTCTTCGTCTTCATTCATTTTCCCCAAATCCATAGATTCATTTTCAAGACTATCTGATTCCGTGTCTAATATTTCTCTATCTTTAGCCATGTTCACCTTGCTCGCTTTACTAATTTATTATATTATACTACAGTTATTTGTTTTTGCCTGAGCGTTTCAAAAATGATTGCACTGAGTGCGTTTGAAACATTCAAGGAATTAAAATCATTTAACATTGGAATTTTAACTAAAAAATCGGATTCTTTTATCAAAGATTTGGAAACGCCTGCGTGTTCCGCACCTAAAATTAAAGCAAAATTCATATCAGAATAATTTATATTATAATAATTATCTTTAGCGGAAGCCTCTGTGGCAATTACCCACCAGTCGCTATTTTTTAACTTTTGGACAGCACTGACAAGGCTATTGACTTTTATTATCGGGATGTGATTTATCGCACCCGCACTGGTTTTTTCTACAATCGAGTTAATTTGCACGTTACGTCTTGAGGGAATAATAATCGCCGAAACACCCGCACAAACGCATGTTCTGATAATCGCGCCGAGATTATGCGAATCCTCGACCCCGTCAAGAATTACAAGCGAGGCATGCTTATGTTCTTGCTCGAGAAAATCTTCTAATTCAGTGTATTTTATCGGAGAAATTTGAGCAACTACACCTTGATGAACATGCTCGGACCACTGCTGAAATTTTTCCGCGGGTACAAATTGAAAAATAACCCCGTTTTTCTGCGCAAGTTCTTTTATTTGGTTCAATTTTGCATCGGAATGGAGGTTTTTGGAGATTAAAATTTTGTTAATCTCTCTTTTACCGGCAGTAAGTGCTTCTATAACGGCATTTTTGCCGTAGATTATTTCTAACTGTTCATTGTCCATTTCATAATTATACACTAAAAGATTTTTGAAAGGCTGGTTTTTAGTTGAATTTGTGACGGCGGGATGGCAATCCCGCCCTAATTTTCACTTTTCACCCACTTACCTTAAGCATGCGCTCGATAGAATGAATCGCCTTTTTTGCTATTTCAGGGTCAACGTTTATTTCATACTGTTCATATTTAAGTGCGTTTAAAATGTCTTCCAAATGATTCCATTTCATGTTCGGACAAACCGCATTAGGACTAACCAAAATAAATTCCTTATCCTTGAAATCTCTTTCCAATCGTTCAATAACACCCAATTCTGTCGCGATAATAAATTGTTTATTATCACTTTTTTCGGCAAAATTCATAATCCCTGTCGTACTGCCAACATAATCAGCGAGCTTGATAACCTCTTGGTGACACTCAGGATGGGCAAGCACAAGGGCTTGCGGATGTTTTTTCTTTTGGTTTATTATATCCTCAGGTTTTATTCTTAAATGTGTCGGGCAATACCCCGGATATGTAATGACTTTAATGCCTGACAATTGACTTTCCACCCATTTACCTAAATAAGTATCGGGAGCAAATAACACTTCCCTCGCGCCCAAGCTTTCGACGATTTTAACAGCGTTTGAACTCGTGCAACAAATGTCACACTCGGATTTGACTTCAGCTGTCGAATTTATGTAACAAACAGTCGGAATATTAGGATGTTTTGATTTGAATTCCCTTAGCTGCTCAAGATTTACCATATCTGCCATTAAGCAACCTGATTCAAGGCGAGGAAGGAGCACTTTCTTTGTCGGAGAAAGGATTTTTGCCGTTTCCGCCATAAAATAAACACCGGCAAATACTATAATATCAGCACTTGTCTTCGCCGCCATCTGGCTTAAATACAGAGAATCACCAACAAAATCGGCGACTTCGTCTATTTCAATATTCTGATAACTATGCGCTAAAATTACCGCATTTTTTTCTTTTTTTAGTCTTAAAATTTCTTCTATCATAAATTTCTATACCCTCTCAAATTGTTGTGAGCAATTTTTAATGTTAAATTTTATTACGAATGTACTTATAATAAAATCTATTGTATAATAAAAATGGAGTAGTTAATAAGTATTTAAGAAAAAATGTTAGAAAATTTTTTATCAAAATTAGGTGCTAGCACAAAAGTAACTGTTGGGGTCTCAATATCACCAAATGTTGGGCTGGAAATGATTGAGATTGACAGGCTTACCGGAACTGTTAGCAAATATGCCCACGAACCGCTTGAATATAATCATTCATCAAGAGAAATTAATGACTATACTCAGTTTGAAGAATCCTTAGCTTCATTGTTTAATGAATTACATATTCCTACAAAAAGTAATATAATCTTAAGTATTCCGAATGTGCATTTTGGAATGATAAATCTCCCGATTTTGCTAACAGATGAAGCGATTACAAATGCTATAATATCGGAAGTTGAACAATCTTATATTTTTAAACGTCAAGAACCTGTTGTAAGTTGGACAGAAATTTACTCTAATATTGACACGGAAAACAGAGCTTTAGCCTACACCGCAATCCAAAAAACTGCACTGGAAAAAATTACGGCGGCGTGTAATAATATCGGTTGTACGTTAATTGGAGTAGAAAACTCTTACGCTTCATTACTCAAAGCTTTACATTTTGCGGATTTAGCCAAAGAACAAATGGGCGACCATGTTACTTGGAATTTGATGGTTATAGGTCAAAACAGTTATTCAATTATTTCCATGCTTGGGAAAAAAATGATGGAATACTACGAAGAACCTTTGGCTCTAAAATCTTTTGTTAATGATGAAATTTATAATGCAATAACAACGTCTGCACAACTAACATTAATCGAATTGCCGGCAAATCATTTATTTGTTGTTTCTGAAACAGATTTAGTAAGTGCAGAAGTACTTTCAATGAAAGTAATTGTTGAAAGTGCTGTACATTTTTTAGAATGTAACAAATTTGTTCAAAACGAATTGCTACCGGTCAACCTTAATATTTTACCAAATCTGGCTTTACAAATTTCTCCTGAAGCTATTGGCGCCGGAATCTATCCTTTTAGCGATTTCCCTTTGAAGCTAAATATGGTGCAAGACAAAGATGCCAGCGCCGCATCTTTAGATGATCTGTCAGGATATATGACGGTAAATATAGGAAATCTTGAAATCGAATTAACACCTGCTTTTATTAAAAGAATTGCTCTAATTTTAGGTGGAATAATAATAATTCCAATCGTTATTTTAAACTTGCTTTTGAGTAAAGTTATCTCACCGAAAGAGCAGGTTAAATTAGATGGTATTAGTACTAAAATGGATACACTAACTAAGGAAGTATCAAAATACAGTGATGCAGGAAAAGGTAATACTTTTGATTTAAAAACAGCTGTTGATAAAATACTCATGCAAAATAAAACTAAATTGACGTATTATGAGGCTCTTGGTATAAGTATTCCCAATAAGTTATGGATTACATATTATATGTTAAATGATGCAGGGAAAATTGACCTAAAGGGAAAATCTAATGATGTGGAAAGTATTTACACTTTTTATAAAAATCTAAAACAATTGGTTAATAACTCGGACGTAAAATTATATAAACTGGAAATTGCTTCCGAATCAATAGATGATGTTATTGCAGATGTTTCTGAATCTTCAAAAGTATATGCATTTGAAGTAACTAATATGTCAGAAGAAGAACTTAATCCAAAACCTGTTGACACTACCCCAAAAGCTGATGGAAGCCAACCGGTTCAAGAGGAGAAAAAATCACCGTTCCAACTTGGCAAACCTTTATTTGGTCCAAAAACTGATTCTACAGAGCCTATACCGCCTTCTGGAGGAAGTACAGAAAAATTACCTAGTAATTTGCAAAAAATAGAAAAATTCTAAGGAGAATTGATGCATAAGTACAAAGAAGCAATTCTATATATAATTTTTATCATTATTGGCTTTGCGTATTCCATAATGACGATTCGTCCTGCAATAATTAAAGTTATTGATATTGAAAAAGGCATAAGGGAAAAATCAGTTCAGGTTGCCGATTTGGAAAGAAAGCGGGAAACCTTGAAGGCAGCCGAAATGGAAAAAAACACTTTTTCGGATCAGGTAAAAAATATTTATAAATCCGAAGCTTCAGGGGCAGACGCGGAATCTTCCTTTACGGTTGTTTTTGACGATGTTATAAATATGGCAAAATATAACGGAATTAAAATTTATTCTATTGAATATGTCTATAATCCACCGGAAGATGAATTTATTAAAAGTGCTGCAGACAAAATTAATGTTTGTTCGCTAAACATGCAAATAATAGCTGATTATTCTGATTTAGAAAGCTTTTTAAAAGAACTTTACAAATATCCGTATTTAATAAATATTAATAAGATTGAGTTAACGCCTTATCCTAAAAATAAAAAAATTCTTATGTCGATTTTACAGCTTAAACTCTATTCATTCAAATGATTAGTTATACTGGGGTTTTGCGAAAAGCCCATGAAATACACTCATTACTTAATTTTCAAGATGCTTAAAGCTTTAAATCCAGGCGGAACAACCATTTCAGGCACTCTTTTCCGCGTCATGCTGACCTTGTTCTTTTTATGTTAAATTTATTATGGACAGTTCTGGAAATAAATTCAGGATGACGCGATATTGGATTTATTGTTGCCACGCATTATCTCGTCAGGCAGTAAAAACAGTTGAACAGTTTAAACGAAGTAAACGGTAAACGGTTTTGCTTGCTTTTTCCTTTTTACTTTTTTTCGGGGCTTATTGACGGTGCGGTTGAATCCGCACCCTACTCATCCCTCACCTCTCACCACTCACTCAAAAAAGACATTTCACTAACTTATCCGTTAAACCTGAGCCTCAGGCTCAAGGTCAAAAATATTTTTTTTATGTTATAATTCTTATTAAGAAAAAGAGGAATTATGAAAGTAAGTGTGAAAGTGCCGGCTACAACGGCGAATTTTGGTTCAGGATTTGATTGTTTTGGCATGGCTTTGCCGATATATAATTTGATAACAATTGAAGAAACCGTGCTTCCCGGGACGGGGATTGAAATAAACATTATGTCAGAAACGGATGATGATGACGAATTTGCGATTGAACACATCCCAAAAGATGAGAATAACATTATCTACAAGGCAGTAGAAATGCTTTATAATTCAATAGGGCAATCTCCAAGCGAATTAAAAATTAATATAAAATCTCAAATTCCGATTGCAAAAGGGCTTGGAAGTTCTGCTTCCATAATTGTAGGAGGGCTTCTTGCGGCAAATGAATTACTCGGAAGACCTGCCGATGAAGCAGCACTTCTTTCGATTGCAACAGAGGTTGAGGGGCATCCTGATAATGTTGTTCCAGCCATTGTCGGCGGACTTGTTTTGACTTCTCAAGAAGAAGATGGAAGTATAGTTTACAGAAAACTTAATTGGCCTGAAGAATGGCACTTAACAATTTGTGTACCTGATTATGAATTAGCGACGGATATTTCTCGCTCGGTTCTTCCAAAAGAGGTTCCCCTTAAAAATGCTACTTTTAACACGAGAAGAACGGCAATGTTTGTTGAAGCATTACACTCAAAAGATGCGGAATTAATGAAATTAGCGCTTCAGGATAAATTACATCAGCCTTATAGAACAAAATTGGTTCCGGGGTTACAGGATATTATGGAGAATTTAAAACACGAAGAAAATGTCATTGGTTGTGTCTTAAGCGGTGCAGGGCCTTCAATTTTGATAATTTCACAGAAAAATAATTTGGACAAAATCAAATCAATCGTAAGCGAAACTTGGGAAAATTATAACGTAAAAACCGACATTCGCACCTACAAGGTAGAAGAAAAAGGCGCACAGATTCTTGACAGCGCTTCATAAGGGCTTAATCGGAAGAATGGAAGGTTGGATGTACAGATGTATGGCTTTTTTGGTTGAAAAGTCGAACAGTTCAATGGTTGAAAGGTTTTGCGGTTCTTGCTTACTATTGTCGGTGCGGTTAAATCCGCACCCTACCGTTCACCATTTACCGTTCACCATTTACCGTTCACCATTTACCATTTACCGTTTACCAGTCCCCCTCACCTCTCACCATTTCAACTATTCAAATATCTCACCAACTTAGAAACATCCTTGTTCCAGTTGCCGTTCCAGTTGCTCATGATTAAATCGGCAGGCGAAAGCCCGTAGGGCGTAAGCTCCAAAATCGGCTCCAAAAAACATTCCTCGCCTTCTCCGTTTTCTTTCAGCGAATTTTGGGCTATGTTCAGAATTTCTTTTGCTATATCTTTTGCAAAATAGTTGCTTACCTTATTATTAAGTGCATTTTTGGGAACATTATATCTGAATTCCATAATATTGTTGTACGTAAATTTAGACATAAGATTTTCTATCGAATCCAATGCTTTTGGGTTGTACAAAAGTCCTTTATAAATAGCTAAAATAGAGTATTGCATCCCGTGGTTTGCACAGTCATGGTTTCTTATTTCAATAAAATCTTTCAATCTGACCTCAGGGAAATACAAATTAGCATGCAGTTTAAAATCGTCTAAAGTGGCTGTATATCCCTCAAATCCGTATTTTACAAATTGTTCAAAGTTGATTTTGCCTAGAATTTTAATCGGTTTCTCATCTCTTACAATAAAAATCATAGGAGTTTGCATAACTTCTTCAACATAATCCTTAAAACCGTAATCGGATTTTTTATCAAAGAGCTTTTTGCTCATAAATTCGCATCTTTCATTGTCGGTGTTGAGCCAGCTCAGCCCCCTGAACGTTTTATAGCCTGTATCCACTCCGCCCCTTATAGGTGAATTTGCAAACATAGCCGTCATAAACGGCGAAATTATATTCGCAATTCTGAATTTTCTTATAGCATCTTCTTCCGATGAAAAATCGTAACACGCTTGTATTCCTGCCGTCTCTCTCATCATAACATCGGATAAAATGCCCCAAAGATAATCCGCCATGATGTGATAGCGTTTTTTGGGGATTAAATTTATGTGTTTATATGTCGAAACGGGTGAAACGCCGTATTCAAGAAGATTAATTTCATATTTTCTCAAAATAGGATTGATTTTTTTATTAAATCCGTCTATTTTTGTTTTAATATCAAAAATATTCTTTTCAGGTCCAAAGCTTAATTCAATTTGACAACCAGGTTCAAGGCTTATAAAATCCTCACCTTTTTTTAACCCTATAATATTATAATCGTCTGTTATATATTCCCATCCGTCAAGCTTGGCAAACGTTCTTAATAAATCATACATCCCGTTTTCTTGAGCATAGCCGACCATTTTAAAATCCTTTGAAGAAATTGGAATCCGCTCAAATTCAATTCCCACTTTTTGCGCTTCACCTGATTTAAACCCGTCTTCGAATATTGCCAAAATATTTTTAATATTTGCCTTATCTTCGTATTTATCTTTAATTTCCACTATATTTCCTCTAATCTCTAAACTATCATAACATGAGGCTGTGGAAAAATTAAAAATTTTTCTTACGCCTCCTCAGTCCAGTAAAAGCCAACCCGCCCTGTCACCAAGGCCGTGCTTGGCTTTTACCTCCTTCGCGTCGGATACGGAAAATTCTCAAAATTGTATATTTTGGAATTATTCCGTATCCTCCATGTTTTATCAAAGATTACTTAAAAAAGCACTAGCCTGTTTGTATTCCTGACAGGATTATTATATAGTAATAACATGGACTATTTACAAAGAGCAAAATCATTTAGAACAAAAAAAAGACTCGGACAAAATTTCCTGGTTGATACAGGAGCAATCCAAGCTATACTTGATAATGCCAATATTTCAAGAGAAGATACGGTTATAGAAATCGGTGCAGGCGTCGGGTTTGTAACCGAACAACTGGTGAAGCATGCCAAGCGGGTAATCGCAATTGAATTGGACGAGAGTGCAATAAAAGAACTCAAAAAAATTCCATGCGAAAATTTAGAAATAATTCATCAGGATATTTTAAAAACCGATTTGAATGATTTGGTTTCTGAAAAGGTTAAAATAGTTGCGAATATTCCTTACTACATTACAAGTCCAATTATCGCACACCTTTTGGGCGAAATAGATGATTTGAACAATAAAAACAGGAACCTTATTTCAGAAATTATTTTGATGGTTCAATACGAAGTGGCACAAAGAATTGTCGCGACTGAACAAAGCCCCTCAAAGCAGTACGGACTTTTGACTATTTTGGCTCAATTTTGGGCGGAATGCGAAATAATTAAAAAAGTCGGCAGAAAATCCTTTTATCCCAGCCCAAAAGTGGATTCTGCGTTGGTTAAGCTGACCGTCAGCGAAAATCCGAGATTAAAATTAAGTGATTATGTCCATTTCAGAAGAACTATTAAATCAGCGTTTTCACAGCGTCGTAAAAATATTAAAAATTGCCTCCTAAGCGGTGGGTTTTCAAGGGAAAATATCCAAAAGACGCTTGAAAATCTGGAGATTTCTGAAAATACACGCGGAGAAACTATTTCTATCGAAAAATTTGGTGAATTATCCGAGGAGCTTTTGGAAAATGGAAATTAAGGTGAAATGTCCTGCTAAAGTCAATCTGACTTTAGAAATCTTGAATAAACGAGAGGACGGGTTTCACAACATCCAAAGCGTTATGCAGACGATTGATTTGTTCGATATTTTGACTATTAAAGTTGAAAAAAGCGAAAAATTTGAAATAAACCTCTCAGGCACAAGCGACGAAATCCCTTATGATGAGAGGAATTTGGTACACAAAGCAGTTTTACTTTTCATGAAGTCCCTTGACGCAAGGGGCGAGGGGAGTATTCGTCAATCCAAAGCTATCTCCGTTCATATCGAAAAAAACATCCCAATCTCAGCAGGGCTTGCGGGTGGGAGCACCGATGCGGCGGGCGTTCTTTGGGGCTTGAACAAATTGTTTAACAATCCCTTTCCCAAGGAGGAATTGCACGCGCTTTGCGCGCATTTGGGTTCTGATTTGAACTTTTGCCTTGAGGGCGGATGTCAGCTTGCGACAAGTAGAGGTGAAATCCTTGAAAAATTACCGTTTTATGAATTTGAACTTTCTTTGATTAAGCCTAAAAATGTTGGTATCAGTGCAAAAGAGGCTTACACAAAGTTTACTGCACTTGAAAACAAGCCTAATTTAAACATGACAAAAGAGCTTGTGGAAACCTTAAAATCAGGCGAGGCAGATGTTGATGATATTGATTATTCCTTGCATAACGATTTAGAGTTGGCGTTGATTGAGGATTATGAGGAATTTCGGGCGATAAAAATGGAATATCCCGAGGCGATTATGTCGGGTTCAGGCTCAACATTTTTCATGCTCACCCATGAATTTAAAGATTTTGATGATACTTTTTGGATTAAACCAAACCTAAAATTCATCCCCTACGGGGTTTGTGAGGTTTAGAAAATAGTAAATATTTCCCAAACAGATATTGAATTTCTTAGTTAATTAGTTTATACTAAGTTACGTAGGAGTGTTTTATGAAACTTTCAAAAATAATAACTGAACTAAACTCAAAAATAAAAGAAAAATACAGTGATTTTCGAGGCTCATATTTATATGGTTCAAGAGCAAGAGGGGATTATCATGAGTGGAGCGATGTTGATATAATATTAATTTTTGATGAATATGATAGAGATAAAGAAATGGAAGTTCACGGACTTATCGCCGATTTGAGCTATAAATATGACGTGATAATTATAGGCATACCATATACAAGAAAAGACCTTGAAGGTAACGGCATTTTTCACAATGAGGTTGTTAATAAAGGAATTTATTATGATGCAGCCTAATGAATTATTAATAAAAAATTGCATAGAAAAAGCTGATGAAGCCTTGACAGATGCTAAAAATAATATAGATTTGAGCCTTAGATTAGTGCAAAATAGGATTTATTATGCTATTTTTTACGTAGTTCTTGCCCTCGCTTATTTTGATGGTTTTGCGACAGGGAAACATCATCAACTTATGGGTTGGTTCAATAAAGAATACATATATAAAAATAAAATTTTTGATACAAAATTAAAAACTATTTATCAAACATTACTCGCCAATAGAGAAAAGTTTGATTATGATGTTTCAAAAAACCCTGAAAAAGATAGAGTTGAAAAAGATTTTGAAGACGCAATTTTTTTTGTTGAAACAGTAAAGCAATATATTTTTAAAAAAATACGTTCAACGTAGTTTCTAATCATTTCTTCACAAAAGGCTTGACTTTTTTAAATTAATTGGTATAACAGTACCAGTTAGATGATTAAAGGATAAAACATGTCAGGTAGTATTTTAAAAATTTCAGAGGCGGCTTCGATTGGGTTACATGCAATGATGATTTTAGCTCAAAATGGGGATAAATTGGTTTCGGTGAAAGAGATTGCCACAACGCTCGAGGTGAGTGCAAATCACTTGTCGAAAGTTATGCAAAGGCTTAATAAAGCGGGATTTATTGAATCGATTAAAGGCTTTAACAGCGGGTTCAGGCTGTGTGTTTTACCCGACAAGGTAACGTTTTTGGAGCTTTATGAAATATTTGACGGGAAACTAAAAAGTTCCAACTGTCTTTTATCTCATAATGATTGTAAAAGTAACTGTATTTTTGGGGATTTGATTATTTCAATCAACCAACAGGTAAGGGAAAAATTCGAAACTACCAAGTTATCGGATTTCGTTAAGTCTACTTCGGAATATAATAATGGTAAATAGTAAATAGTAAACGGTAAACGGTAAACGGTAAATGGTAAATGGTGAATGGCGGCAAGAAGCCCGAGGTCGTTAAAGTAGGGTGGGTTCCCTAACCCACCGATAATAAGCCTGAATGGAACTAAAAAGGAAAAAGTAAGCAAGAACCGCAAAACTGTTCAACTTTTCGACTTTTCGACTTATCAACTAAATAAAGTAGTAATTAGAAAGAACGAAGAAAGGCGCCAATAATATAAACAGGTGTAATGGTGCAAAAGGAGATGCGAGCGGGCAAGTCTAGCTTAAAATGAGGGACGGAGCAAAAATCAGCGAGTGCAATAAAGCTAGTAAGCCGGCATCTCGAAAGAATAAACTAGTTAATAGAAAAAACGAAGAAAGGCACCAATAATATAAACAGGTGTAATGGTGCAAAAGGAGATGCGAGCGGGCAAATCTTACTTAAAATGAGGGGCGGAGCAAAAAACAGCGAGTGCAATAAGGCGAGTAAGCCGACATCTCGAAAAAGTAAAGTAGTAATTAGAAAAAGTTAGTAAAGGCGCCTACAATACAAGTGGGTGTAATGGTAAAAAACATGTTTTGTTATCAATGTGAACAGACGGCAAAGGGTCAAGGATGTGAAATCGCGGGGGTTTGCGGTAAGCAAGCTACAAGTGCGGTTTTGCAGGATGAGATTGTCGCAAAAATAAAAGAACTTGCGTTTTATGCAAGCAGGTTAAGAGAAACCGATTATATAAGTAAAAGGGCTGATTTGGCAATGATAGAAGGGCTTTTTACTACCGTTACCAACGTAAATTTTGACGATACGCGCCTAGCTAGGGTTGAGGAAAATATCCAAATCCAAATCGATGAGCTAAAAGAGTTGCTGAATTCGGAATATAAACCTTTGCCAATCTCTGTCTTGGAGCGAAAAGCTTTACTCGGCGAAGATATTCTCTCATTGGAAGAAATAATCATTTACGGATTGAAAGGTGCGGCGGCTTATTATGACCATGCAAGGATTTTGGGATATGAAGATAATAAGATTATCGCTGATTTTTGGGAAGCTTTGGATTGCTTAAACAACAAAAATCCGACTGTTGAGGAGCTTTTGGCGAAAGCGTTAAAAGTCGGCGAAATTAACTTTAAGGTTATGCAGTTGTTGGATGATGCTAACACGTTGACTTACGGGCATCCTGAACCGACGAGAGTAAGGATTACGCCGATAAAAGGTAAAGCTATTGTAGTTTCGGGGCATGATTTAAAGGATTTGGAAGAGCTTTTAAAACAGACGGAGGGAACGGGGATAAATATTTATACGCATGGGGAAATGTTACCTTGCAACGCTTATCCGGGATTGAAAAAATATAAACATCTGGTGGGTAATTACGGCGGGGCTTGGCAGGACCAGCAAAAGGAATTCAAGGAATTCCAAGGCTCGATTTTGATGACGACAAACTGTATCCAAGACCCAAAAGAATATTCAGACAGAATTTTCACGACAGGGCTTGTTGCTTGGCCTAATGTAAAACATGTCCATAGAAGCGATTTTTCCGCTGTTATCGAATCCGCGCTCAATCAAGAGGGATTTACGGAAGACGGACCTGAAAGATATATTACCATTGGGTTTGGGCGCAATTCTGTATTATCTGTTGCCCCAACGGTAATTAACGCGGTAAAAGCAGGACAAATAAGACATTTTTTCCTTGTCGGTGGATGTGATGGTGCAAAAAGCGGACGAAATTATTATACCGAATTCGCACAAAAAGTTCCTAACGATTGCGTCATTTTGACACTTGCTTGCGGGAAATACAGGTTTAATAAACTTGAATTTGGTGATATTGGGGGCATACCAAGACTTTTAGATGTCGGGCAGTGTAATGACGCCTATTCCGCGATAAAAATCGCGCTTGCACTTGCGGAGGCTTTTGATACGGACGTAAATAGTTTGCCGTTGTCGATGATTTTGTCTTGGTATGAGCAAAAGGCGGTTGCAATATTGCTTACGTTATTATATTTGGGGATTAAAAACATAAGGCTGGGACCGTCGCTGCCTGCATTTATCAGCCCGAATGTTCTTGATGTTCTGGTAAAAACCTACGGTATAAAACCGATTACGACGGCAGAGGAGGATTTAAAAGCAATTCTGGGATAATTTTCTTTATATATTACATTTAAGTGGGGCGAAACATTAGTTTCGCCCCACTTAAATTTTAATAATCCATTTCCCAGCCTTTTTCCATTACACGGCCGGTGCAAAGATACCCGTTTTTGTTTGCGGTAGAACATTGGTCGCTACCATTATTCCACCAATAATTTGTACCGCCATAATGGTCATCCATCCCGCCAAATGGATATAGTAAAGCACCCTTCCCATTGGTTATGAAAAATAGAAATACATCCCGACCCAGTCTATTGGGTTTTTTAGGTCCATTTATATCAAAATCGAATTCCGAACAGATTTGAGTCATATATCCCAATGGTCCAGTTCTATTTAGCGTACAATTATTCGCATAATTGCTTAGTATAGTTATTTAAGTTGAAAACAATGACAGAGTGCCTCATACAATGTGTTAAACAATTTCAATGCTGACCTTAATTGTTTCTTTAGCCAAGCCCAAAACTTTTCGATTTTATTTAAATCAGGAGAGTATGGAGGTTG
>CAISJE010000158.1 GCA_903885635.1 uncultured bacterium | reverse complement strand
TTAACATTTTCTAACACATTTTGCATTTGTTCTGCAGTTCCATCAGGAAATGGTAATTTAGGTCGCATAATTCCTCCTGTAAATTATTACTTACAAGATTTATTATACATTAATACTTTATTGATTGCAAATTGGTATTACTTGTGCAGTGGACTCATGCAATAAGCTTGCTTTATAATTAGCCTCTTTCATATGGTCTATTTTTTATTTTGTGGGAGGATAGCTTTTTATTTTTTTTTTGTTATAATTATTTACGTAAAATATTTACACGACGAAATAACTTTAAAAAGGAGAAATTAAGATGAATGTAAAAATCGAAGACGGATGCATCGCCTGTGGTGCTTGTGAATCAATTTGTGATGCTGTATTTACAGTAGAGGACATTGCTGTTGTAAATCAAGCAACAGTCGCTGATAACATTGATTGCGTTAAGGAAGCTGCTGATGCTTGTCCTGTTGGCGTTATTGTTATTGAATAATTAAATATATTGACTAAAAAAGAAGGCGGATTTTTGCAAATGCAAAAATCCGCCTTCTTTTTTAGTCTTTAGTTGCTGGGAATAATCCCCTTTAAATAACTTCTAACGCCGCTTGTTATTAATAAATCAGGTTCTTTCATGCAAAATTCATCGAGTTTGATTATCCCGCGTCTAAAATCGCCGTTCTCAATGTACAAAAGCCCTAGCAAGACCATATTTAGAGAATTTTTTTTGTTTTGATTTTCATAAAATTTGATTTTACTTCCAATGATTTTTTGCGCTTTAAATGATTTTACAAGATTTTGATAATACAAAAAATTAAGGGTGTATTGTTTTATCGAATTTTCAAAACAACTTTGGGCCTCCTTAAAATAACCTATTTTCATATAAGTTTCGCCCAAGTTATTATAATATACAGCAGTTGCTTGTGTTTTTGGATTAAGTGCAATCGCAAGAATAAATTCTTGAACAGCCTCGTAGTAATTGTTGTCATCAAGAGCATTAAGTCCAAGGTTGTTGTGTATAATTGCATTTTTTGTAGCATCAATTGTGTATACATCAGGTCTTGTATAGCCGGAAATAAAAAACATCATGCTCAAAAGAGCCACAATCACAACTGCATTTTTTTTCATAAAACTATTTCAAGTCCTTCGCTCGCAACGTAACTGGTGTCTGAAATTTTCTGATAATGTTGAGCTATTTCATCCAGTTTTTCATCATTATAACTTGGGTCAAAATGATAAAATACCAGTTTTTTTGCACCTGATTGAGCCTTGCAATCCTGTGCCATGTCGAAAGTTGAATGTCCATATCCTTGTTTTGGAGAATATGAATTCATATAATCATCTGTTGTATATTGAGCATCGTGAATCAATAAATCGCAATTTCTCGCAAATATTGATAACTTTTTATCTCCGCCTATATAAGTTTCTTTATCGCTTGCATAAACCAGAGATTTATCTTTATAAGCGATTTTATAAATCAGCACACCATCTTGTGGATGGGCATAAGATTTGTAGCAAGATATAATTACTTCATCATTTTGAGGCGTTAATGTCTCCCCTGTCTCAATTCTTTTTAATTTAATCCCACTGTCGTCTAAAATGATACAGTCTGTTTCATTCACATCCATAATATTCAAATTGGCAGCAATATCACCTAAATTAAGAGGAAATGATTTTGTAAAAAGAAGCCGAGAAAGTTCGTCAGCCAACTTTTCATTATAATCTGCTACACCCAGAACATTCAGTTTTGTTGTAGGAACATACGAAGGTCTAAAAAACGTAAACCCTTGTATATGGTCTTGGTGTATATGACTCAAAAGTAAAGTTACCTCCATCGGAGTTCTGTCATATAGGTTAGTGCCTGAGGCAATATGTTCTTTCATCAATTCATTGCCAAGTTCAATCAAGCCCGTTCCTGCGTCAAGAACAATAAGGTGCCCGCCTACATTAACTTCTACGCAAGAAGTATTTCCACCATATTTTAAATAATCCTTGTGCGCTATCGGATAACTTCCTCTAATGCCCCTAAATTTAACACTAAATTCATCTTTAATCTTTTTCATATTTACTTACCATCCTTATTTTTTCTCAATAACATAGGTGCCACCTCTGTCTTCATCGGCACCGTAATAAGCTTTTGAACCAAAAGCCATCATTTTAGCTCTTTTCTGAACATCTTTAAATCTAGTTTCTTTAAAATCTATATCAAAAGTAACTTTTTTCTTCTGGTTATTTATTTTAACGATCCTAAACGCATTCGGGTAAGAAACCAAAGAAGGCGTGCTTACGTGCAAAACATTCCTCTGTTGAGTTATTTTCGTAGTGTGATAATGTCCCGAAAATACCGCGATAGGATTTTTGTATTTATTTATAACCTTGAGTACCTCATCAGCATTTAAAAGGGCATGCCCCGGACTATGAAGTGGCTCAATTAAAGGTACATGCAAAAATATCAAAACCACATCATTTTTAGATTTGGATAATTCTTTGTCCAGCCACTGCAACTGAGTGGCGCTTATCTCCCCATTGGTCGTTATTCTTGTATCAATTATAGAATCAAGCCCTATAACCTTGTAGCCCTTTTGGGGTGAAAACGAATAGTAAGGTTTTTGGAAATTAAAATTTTTATTATGCGAATTTAAAATATCTAAATATTCTTTTTTTGATAAAAATCCGCCAACACAAATATCATGATTACCGTAAACAGCATACCAAGGCATTTTTAGCCGATTTGCATAAGTTAAAAAACTCATCAATTCTTTTTGATAAGGGGTATTAATCATGTCACCTGTGAACATTACAAAATCCACATTCGGAGTCTCATTAACCTGCGTAATTGCATCTGCCAAGAGTTCTCCCGATTCTGCCGTTAATCGATAAGAAGTATTTGTAGTTGCCGACGAGTAATGAGCGTCGCTTATTTGGGCAAATGTAAGGTTATTACCCGAAGCCGAATATACCTTTAGCCCCAAGAACATTACGCCGGCCAGAATGATTACTGAAATTCCGTTAATTAGTTTGGTTACAAATTTTTCTTTGTTCTTTCTTTTTATTTTTCTTCTTTGATTTTTCATTTCTTGTTAAATCTCATCTCAATTAAATTCTTAGTTTCATTATAATGTAAATTGTCTCCAATTGCTTCATAAATTTTTAATTTTGATAAATAAAGTGATTTTACGCTTGGATATTTTGCAATCGCATTATTAAGCAAATTTATCGAGTAGCTTGGGTTTGAGTTATCATAATAGATATAACTCAAATCAATAAAATCCTGATAATTTATTGGAGTAATTTTTGTTGCAGTGTTAACATATTTAACATAATTTTTCTTATCTCCCAGCGATTTATAACATTGGGACAAATTATAATAATAAATCGATCTGAGCCCGTCCAATTCAATTGCTTTATTAAAATTGGTCATGGCAAGTTCAATATTTTTTAGCTTGTAGTGACAAAGCCCGCTGTAATTGAATATTTCTGCGTTCTCTCCTGATTTAAGCAGATTTTGAAAAATTTCCAACGCCGTTGTGTAATCTTCCAAATAATAATTTATTTTAGCTAATTCAAGCTGATATTCATTATTATTAATTTCGATAGCCCTTTCTATATCCGCTTTTGCTTCGCTATATCGACACATTGCCAAGTTTGCCCTTGCGGCTAAAAAGAAAGCGAAATCGGAGTCAGGATAGAATTCTTTATACTGTCCCAGAGCCATCAGTGTATAGTTGAATTCTTCGGTCTCAAAGAAACTCATTGCCAAGCTTAAATAAACTTCAGGGAATTTTTGATTTATTTTCACAACTTCTTTGTAATTTTTTATTGCTTCGGGATATTTTCCGGCGTTTTTGTAATAATCGCCGAGTCTATAGTAAGCCAAATAATTGTTTAGATTTCCATTTACGGCTTTTTGTAAATAATAAAGCTGACTTTCGTCATCTCCCAACTGCTTGTAAAGCATAGCGAGATTCACAAGAGGTTGGGTGTAATTTTTATCTATAAAACTTGATTTTTTCAAATATTTTATTGCAGCAGAAGTATTATTTTTAAACCAATAAGACATTGCTAAATTATTGTAAGCTTTGGCGTTATTTTTATTAAGATTTATTGATTTATAAAAATATTCTATAGCGCTATCAAAATCTTTTTTTTCATAAAGCTCCAACCCCTTTTTATTGTAATAATCAGAATTGTAAATGAATTTTTCCGGCTCTGGGTTAGTCGGTTGAATGATTACAACATTTTTTTGTTCAGGCTGTGGTACTTGGACAATTTCTGCAGTTTTAGGCTCGTTATTTGTCGGTAAAATTTTTTCTTTCAAAGCTTTTGCGGCAAGATTTTCAGGTTCAATAACAAGAATTAAATCCAAATATTCCAGCGCTTTATTACAGTTGTTTGAATTAATATAATTATTGGCAATATCTAAATAATCATCGGCCAATTCGCTTGCAGAAGCAAAATTCGCCAACTGCAAAGCCATCAAAGCAAAAGCCAATACCAAAAATAACATCCCTTTTTTCATGGTAATAATTATAACACGGATTTTAAATTAATAATACAGAACAACCTACTTTTTACATCTGAACGGTTCTGAAAATCGTATAATACCTGTAAGGTCCATAGTAAACTATTATTGACACAAGCTGGTTGTCCAAATCGTTTACTTCCAAATATGTTTTTACAGCCGGCTTTCTTTGCGCATTTTTAACATGTTTCCCTAAAAAACCGTAAAAATTTTCAGTCATTTGTTGTTTAAAATTGAGCCTTGGCTTTGGCAAGTGAGATTCATAAAACCCTTCCGGTACAAATTCTTTTTTATACACGGGAACGGTATACTTAACCACCCCGCAGTCCTTGAAAAGAAGATAAGATTCACCTTTGTACGTTACGGGAGTTAAAGCATAGTAGCCAGACATGATTGTAATGGTTTTGAAATAAAGTGGGGAACTCAGCCTAAAGAGTGGATAAGTTGAATAAGAAGCATTTTTATTATCGTAATATTGCCCCGGATCTATCCCATGAACGTAGGAAAAAGTCGGAACTTGCAGGTCAAGATAAATTTGCCTATAATCAGACTCAGAGCAAAAAGATGCATTTGCTCCAGAAATAATTAAAAACAGAAATATCATTATTTTTTTCAATTATTTAACCCCTCAGCTAAATTATACCATAGTTGAGAGCGACGGTGCAATTTGAATAAATTGTCTCACCAAATTACTATCCCATTGTATGCCTGCACCCATTTTTAAAATTTCACAAGCTTTTTGGACAGTAAGCCCTTTTCTGTAGGGTCTGTCACTGATTAGTGCATGATAAGAATCCGCAATAGAAACAATTCTTGCCGAGAATGGAATGTCTTCGCCTCTTAATTTATCAGGATATCCGGTTCCATCCCAATGTTCGTGGTGATATTTTACAATCGGAATTAAGTCTCTTAGCGTTTCGTTTGGCATCAAAACCTTTTCAGCACCAATTACGGGGTGTTGTTTCATAATCTCCCATTCTTCCTCTGAAAGATTGGTTGGTTTCCTTAGTACATTTTCAGGAATTCCGATTTTACCGACGTCGTGTAACAGCGCGCCCAGTTTTATTCGTTCAACTTCTGATTCGGGCAGGTTAATCGCCCTCGCAAGTGCTTCGGAGTACCTCGAAACAGATGTCGAATGACCTTTTGTATAAGTATCTTTCGCATCAATCGCACTAGCCAGTGATGTTACCATTTCCATCAGGTGATTTTTTGAACTTATTTGTTCGTTGTTAAATTTATGGACTAATTCTTCTTCAAAATTTATTCCTATTTGTGAGTGCCGTTTGGTAAGGACTTCGGCAAAGGAATTAAGCGCCATGTCATCCCAAAAGTTGAAATCTGTTGAGCTTACAATCGCAGACATACCGTCTTTATAGCCTTTTGATTGCGAAATATACATAGCCTGTTCCGCCAAAATAAGTAATTTTTCCTGATCTTTTGTGCTCTCAGGAAAAGTTGCAATCCCAACAGCAACTTTTACGGGACCGACATCATCCACAAAACAGCAAGATAAACTGTAAGTAAGATATTCAGCAATATACTTGGCTTCATCTGTATCTGTGTCAGGAAGAATTATTGCAATTTCATCACCGCCGTACCTTCCTGCGGAATCTGAGCTTCTTATATTTTGCTTAACTTTTTCCGCCACAAGCTTGATAACTTCGTCACCTTTTGCATGCCCCAGTTCCCTGTTGATTTTAGAAATATTATTTATATCCATCATTATTATAGAGAGGCGAGAATTTTTTGTTTGCGCTGTCGTAAGTTCATTTGAGAGTATTTCTTGAAAACCTCTATGGTTACTTAACAGCGTCAATGAATCTATATTTGTTTTTTCACTAACTTTTTCAATTAATTCCGAATTATGTATAAACAAGCCAAAATGGGAGGCCAAAAAGGAATATAAATCTAAATTATTCTTGGCATTATTGTCTCCGACTAACATTACACCGATGCAGTTGTTTACGGAAATCAGCGGTATAACAGCCACTTGTGAATTTTGTAAATATGGAATATTCAAAAATTTGGAATCAGTTTTAATGACAGAACATTTATTTTGGTAACATTCGATAATAGGATTGCCGGACTCTGAAGAAAAAATTCTTGAAGAATAAGTTCCGCCTATTTTATCTATAAGTTTTAAATTAATATAATTAGCCTGAGTATTGTAGCTTCCAAAAGCTGTAAAAAAACAATTTAGTTTATTAGTTAGAATATTATGAATTGAATAAAAGAAATCATTTACATTTGTTTTATTTTTTAAAACCTCATTTAACGATTGAATTACTTCCGGATAATCTATTGCGGCAAACATAGTCCGAAGATTTTGATTATAACTACCATACATTTTACTTACGTTAGTTCTGTTGTTTAAAGAATTAATACGGGCAATAATCCCATTATTATTTATGGGATTTGATTGGGGGGCTTTATCATAGAGCACTTCCTTATTTTTTGCTAATTGATTGTCTTTATTCAAATTTTCCACTACCATATCACACTACTACTACTATTATAAAACATTAACTGAATATATTTTGCTAAAAAGTAAAAAAAATTAACATTTGCCACTCTAATATTAACTTTAATAAACTTTTTTTACAATACATTGAGAAATGTAATTAATGGGATTTCTTATTCCCGTCAAAATTTTTAACCTAATAAAGATTTATCTCGCAACAAATAGGGGATAAAACTGTTTTAATAAACTTGCACTGCCCACCCCAGGGCAAAAACATATAAATTTTTCAATAACTTAAAAAGGCTTAAAGCCAATCTCTACAAGCGTTTTCACCTCTCCACTTGCGGGAGAGGTCTGTTTTCAATGTGAGCAGAAGTCTGCGAACATTAGAAAACAGGGTGAGGGGTTTCGCAACCAGCGTAAGCTTTTTCACCCCTCACCTAATTTTTCCCTTGCGTAGGACAGGGTCCCTCGCCTCATTCTTCGGCGGTTCCCTTTGTCTGACACTCATTCTTCGTGTCGAAAAATTTTCCTCCCCGCAAGGGGCGAGGAGTGTACGGCTATTAGCTTTGAGGTGTTTATATGTTTTTGCCCTGTGCCCACTCACGATTCTCTTGTTTTTGATTTTGTTTGTGCTACTCTATTTATAAGGTATTTAAGTAGTTATTTTAGAAAAATAAAAGGAGAATTAAAAATGACAGAAAAAAGAGTATGGCTTTTTAGAGAAGGGGATGCTTCAATGAAAAATCTTCTTGGCGGAAAGGGTGCTAACCTTGCAGAAATGACAAATTTAGGGCTTCCTGTACCTCCGGGATTGACCATCACGACTGAAACTTGTATGGAGTACATCAGTGGCGGAAATAAAATGCCTGAAGGCGTAATGGCTGGTGTAAAAAAAGCTTTGGCAGAAGTTGAATATCAATCAGAAAAAAAATTCGGCGATGCGTCTAACCCTTTATTGGTTTCTGTTCGTTCAGGTGCCAGACTTTCTATGCCGGGAATGATGGATACAATCCTTAACTTAGGGTTGAATGATGAAACTATAAAAGGGATGGTTAACCTAACGCAAAACGAAAGATTTGCTTATGACAGTTACCGTCGTTTCTTGACAATGTTCGGTTCTGTTGCTTGGGATATCGAAAGAGAAAAATTCGAACATGTTTTAGAACAGCTTAAGGAAAAAGAAGGCGTTAAATTAGATACAGAAGTTTCTGTTGAAGGTTTAAAATCTTTGATTCCTGCTTATAAAGCAATTATTTTGGAAGAAACCGGAAGAGAATTCCCTCAAGATCCTTATGTACAACTTGAAGCGGCTATTGAAGCAGTATTCAGTTCGTGGAATGTTCCTCGTGCGGTTGCTTACAGAAACCACTACAAAATTGATCACAGCTATGGTACCGCGGTAAACGTTCAAACAATGGTCTTCGGGAACATGGGCGATGATTGTGCGACAGGCGTTTCTTTCACAAGAAATCCATCCACAGGCGAAAATAAATTTTACGGTGAATATTTAACAAATGCTCAAGGTGAAGATGTTGTTGCCGGTATCAGAACTCCAAAACAAATTGCTGAGTTGGAAACTGAAATGCCAGCATTGTACAAGCAGTACGTTGACATTGCTAAAAAATTAGAACTTGGATATAAAGATGTTCAAGATATGGAATTTACAATCGAAAAAGGTAAATTATACATCCTTCAAACAAGAAACGCTAAAAGAACATCAGCAGCTTCAGTAAGAATTGCTGTTGAAATGGCTAATGAGGGTATCATCACTAAGGAAAAAGCAGTTCAACTTGTTGACCCTTACCAATTATACCAATTATTGTTACCGGGCTTTGATTTAGACGCTAAGAAAAAAGCGGTTAAATTAGCGACAGGTCTTGCAGCATCTCCGGGTGCGGCGGTTGGTAAAATCGTATTTAACACTGACGAAGCTTCTGAACGCGGACTTGCCGGCGAAAAAGTTATCTTGGTAAGAATCGAAACTTGCCCTGATGATATTCACGGTATGATTGCAGCTCAAGGTGTTTTAACACTTCGTGGCGGTATGACTTCTCACGCAGCTGTTGTTGCAAAAGGTATGGGTAAACCATGCGTTGCCGGTTGCGAAGATTTGAAAATCGACTTGGTAAACGAGACATTGACAGCGTCTAACGGAAAAGTATTCGTGAAAAACGACATTATTTCTCTTGACGGTGGTACAGGTGAAGTTATGGAAGGTGCTATTGCTACAATCACACCTGAAATGGACGACAAATTCGACACATTGTTCAAATGGGTTGATGAAATTAAGAGATTAACCGTAAGAGCTAACGCTGATACTCCAGCTGACGTTGCAAAAGCGCTTGAGCTTGGTGCTAAAGGTGTTGGACTTTGCAGAACAGAACATATGTTCATGGATCCTGAAAGATTACCTGTTGTACAACAAATGATTATCGCAGGAACTCCTGAAGCTAGAAAAGAAGCGTTAGACAAATTGCTACCTATGCAATATGCTGACTTCTACGCTATGTTCAAGGCTCTAGGCGAACTCCCAATGACAATCAGACTTTTAGACCCACCTTTACATGAATTCTTGCCTTCCAAAGAGGGTTTGATTGCTGAAGTTGCGACTTTAAAAGCGTTAGGACAAGACTTTAAAGCGAAAGAAGAACTTCTTCACATCGTTGAAGGTTTGTCTGAATCTAACCCTATGATGGGGCTTCGTGGTTGCAGATTGGGCTTAACTTACCCTGAAATCAATGAAATGCAAGTTAGAGCTATTTTCTTGGCTTGTTGCGATTTGAAGAAAGAGGGATTGGACGTTAAACCTGAAATCATGATTCCTTTAATCAGTCACGTTAACGAATTGAAATCAGTTCAAACTGTACTTGAGCGAGTAGCTAAAGAAGTTATGGCTGAAAAAGGCGTTACTATTGACTATATGTTCGGAACAATGATTGAGATTCCTCGTGCGGCGCTTACAGCTGACCAAATCGCTGAATTCGCTGAGTTCTTCTCATTCGGAACGAACGATTTAACACAAATGACATTCGGATTTTCAAGAGATGATGCGGAAAGCAAGTTCTTAGGAACTTACGTTGACCAAAAAATCTTGGCAAGAAACCCGTTTGAAACACTTGATACAGAAGGCGTTGGTCAATTGATGCAAATCGCTATAGAAAAAGCTCTTCCTGTAAGACCTAATCTAAAACGTGGTATCTGTGGCGAACACGGCGGAGATCCTGATTCAGTGAAATTCTGTCATAAAATTGGTTTGCAATATGTATCTTGTTCACCTTTCAGAGTTCCACAAGCTAGACTAGCAGCAGCGCAAGCGGTTGTTGAAGAAGGCTCTTTGGCTATAAGCCACAACTAACGAACACGTAGGTCGGGCATACCTGCCCGACAATATATAAACTTAAAAGGCTCAGATTGAAATTCAATCTGAGCCTTTTTGTTTAATCTTCTTCTTTCTTTGAGAAGAAAGAAGCAAAGAAACTTTTCAAACACTGGCTTATTCGCTAAAGAAAAACAGATTGAAGTATTGTTGAAAATATTGATTGGGCTGAAGTCGGTCAAAAACTGTATGTTTACGTTATAAATATGTCGGTCTGAAACACTATTAATACCAATTTGCAATCAATAAAGTATTAATGTATAATAAATCTTGTAAGTAATAATTTACAGGAGGAATTATGCGACCTAAATTACCATTTCCTGATGGAACTGCAGAACAAATGCAAAATTTGTTAGAAAATGT
>CAISJE010000157.1 GCA_903885635.1 uncultured bacterium | reverse complement strand
TTAACATTTTCTAACACATTTTGCATTTGTTCTGCAGTTCCATCAGGAAATGGTAATTTAGGTCGCATAATTCCTCCTGTAAATTATTACTTACAAGATTTATTATACATTAATACTTTATTGATTGCAAATTGGTATTACAATGACGAATGTGGCACTGATTGTGGCTGGTGTGAACAACATCAACAACATATTTGTACAGGCTTGATAGAGATTACGGATGACTGCAATATGGCTTGTCCCATTTGCTATTTTGGCAAAAAAAGCTCTACGCATATTTCTTTGGATGAATTTAAGAAACGTTTACAAACCCTTTTGGATGTTGAACGAGGTCATTTGGACGTTTTACAAATTTCTGGCGGTGAATGTTTAATACACCCCAATTTTTGCGAAATTTTAGATGAAGCTACTAAATATGACATCGGACGTATTTTAATTAATACTAACGGCTTGGAATTACTAACAAATAACAAAGTGTTTAACAAAATAAAATATCATTTGGATAAAATAGATATCTATCTTCAATTTGACGGATTTGATGATGAAATTTATAAAACTTTGCGTGGACAACCGCTATTAAGAGAAAAACAGGCAATTTTACAAAAACTTAATGACAATGATATTAAAATAAATTTGGCAGTAACAGTTTATCAGGGTAATTTAAAAGAAATCCCCGCTATTTTGAAACTATCCACCGAAATGAAACACATTGCTGGTATAACATTTCAACGCTTAACAAAAGTTGGGACAGCACTAAAAACAGAAATCTCTTCTATTTTTCAAGAGGATATTTTGTTGGCTATCGCAAATAGTAAGTTAATGAGTTATAAAGATATGATACCTTTACCTTGTTCTCACGAGAATTGTACAAGTCTAGGATTTTTATTTTGCAGTGATGGTAAAGTCCATTCACTCGGAGACTATATTGATTTTACAAAATGCAAGGATGTAATTTCAAATAGAATTGCATTTGATCAAACAATTTTGGACTATATGCAGCTGTTTTGTTGGTAAAGTTTTGGGCAGTGCTTTTATGCTTGAAAAACTCCAAGATTTTGTGTCTGGCGGTGCGAGATGCCACAAAGATATGAAAACTGTTCGTATTCTTGTTAAAAATTTCATGGATTTAGACACGTTTGATTTTGAAAGAGCAAAGAAATGCTGTACGGGGATTTCTGTCGGCAATGGAAAAGTTATACCTTTTTGTGTACACAATGCTTTGAAAGGGAAACGAAAATGGTAGTAAGCTGGGTGTTCACTTTAATAATTATTATAGTTTTAATTTTTATAGCGAAGAAGAACTGGGATAGCGTACCTCAAAAACTTGCCCAACAGCAAGCTAGTATAAATATGAATAATAGGAACTTTATTATAGCAATAGCAGCAGCCCTCATTTTTCAAATTACGGGTATTCCCTATTTAGTGTTGCTAATGTTTTATAATAATGAAAAAAATGCGAAACTTGCAAAAATTTTAAGGATTATAAATATTATAGTACTCGGTAGTATTTAATAACAATAATTGCCATTATAGTACTTTATAGTACGTGTTCGGTTATGGGGCTAAATAATAGACATTAAAGGACGAATAAAAAATGAAATTAGAAAAACAAGAAAAAACTGAAAAAACATCGCTGTGGAAAGAACTGCTGAGTTTTATTTTAGCTCTGGTTATCATACCCATATTATTTGCAGGTGGATGTATTTCGGTAGTGTCTTCAATGGCAGCAATATCTCCTATGTTTAGTATGTATTTAGGACTTATTTATTCAAGTATTTTTTGTGCTATTTGTATTTGGGTAATGAATAAAACTCAAAATATAGGAATAAAAATAGCTATAGGATTATACACAGCTATAATATTATTCATTTTAATATCGCAAATACCCGATATGATGCCCCGCAGGTAAATCATGATATATTATTTTTTATTTTCTTTAATAGGCATAATTGCGGGGGGGATAACTTCCAAAGTCCTTAATATGCCAAAGCCACCTAAAAAAAAGCAATTGGACATTTATATCGCTGGCGCAATCGGGCTTATTGTAGGGGTAAAACTTCCTGTATTTATTTTATACGGATTTAGTCTAAACACAATACTCACGGGTAAAAGTGTTATGGGCGGGCTATTGGGAGTGTTTATTGCGATTAATTTATATAAGTTTTTTACAAACCAACAAGGAGAGGCGTTCGGCGGACGTTTTGCGATCCCGTTTGCAGTCGCTTTAGGCTTCGGCAAAATAGGTTGTTACTTTAACGGCTGTTGTGGTGGTGATTTTTTTATCCCTATTCAGTTAATCGAAAGTGCTGTACAATTTGTGGTTGCAATCGGGCTTTATATTTTTTATAGAAAAACAGGCAGAATTGATTTATTGTTTCCAATTTACATGTTGAGTTATCTTATAATTAGATTTTTAGCGGAATTTATTCGCACGGGAACGGTTTTTGCGTTTGGGATGACTTTTTATCAAATAATTTCGCTTGTCTTTATACCAATTATAGTTTTTATACTTTATAAAAGGAGAGAATTAAAATGTTGACAATTGTTCAAGCTTTAGCGGATAAATCCGCTAACCCGCAACTTTTTATAGTTGGAATGGGGTTAATTTACATTACGGGGATTATATTATTATTGGCAGTGGGAGCGAAATTTATTGAACATGCTATACACCCTCAGGAATTATCAAAATCAAAAAAACATCCTTTCTCTACATTTCAAATGACATTGTGCGTTCTTGTACTTTTTAAGCTTTGGCTTAATAATGTTGGGCAACTACCAATGATGCAAACTTTACAATATATTTATTTTGGTATTGGCTCGTTTATGGTAATTTTTGCGATTATTTGGCATATATGGGCAAAATTTAATATTGGTTTCTTTTGGTCTGACGGCATTGAAATTAAACAAGAGCATACTTTGATTTCAAAAGGAGCTTATGGATTGGCAAGACATCCGATGTACGCATCTTTGTTAATGTGGTGTTGGGGAGCAAGCTTGGTGATGTTCAATTGGATAACGTTAGCTTTGGTCAGCTTTGTCTTTTTACCTTTAATGATAATGAGGGCGAAAGACGAAGAAAAAGAGCTTGTAAAAGTTAATCCTGATTACGTCCTGTATCAACAAAATGTACGAATGTTATTTCCTACAATCAATGGTGTTTGGGCTATGATTATTAAGATATTGGCAATTGTTTTATTAGGGTACTTTATTTGGGTTGGAGTTGACTTTCACGGCATCATTTTACTATTTTTCATACATTTATATTTAGGATACAGCTTGACCCCTGAAAAGGTGGCTTTCTCGTATCGCTCAAAATCAGCTATGATGCTGATTTTCTGGGCTTTAAGCTTAACATGGCATCCTGTTTATTACATGCTTTATGTAGCACTGGCAATGTTTATTTATGGTTTAAAATGGAACTGCCCTTGTATGATTGTTTATAACAAATATCAGCGTTGTCCTTGTTTCGACTTATTTAATAAATGTATATCCAAAAAATCTTAAATGAGATACACCAACACTCATTCACTTAAAATATCCCGCACGGCAAGTGGACAAAGCCCGATTATATTTTCCAAGCTTCCCTCAATGTTTTTTATGAAACCTTCGGGCAGTTCTTGGATTCCGTAAGCCCCAGCCTTATCAAGCGGTTTAAAGTTTTGAACGTAATATTTTATTAATTCTTCGTTTAAAATCTCAAATTCCACGTAGCTCGTTGTAGAAGAGAGTCTTTTTTTTGAACTTGCCATATTAAGAATACAAATACTGGTTACAACAAAATGTTTGTTCCCACTAAGCCGTTTCAACATAGAAATTGCATCAGTTTCATCCTTGGGTTTACCCAAAATTTCTCCGTCAAGCACAACCACCGTATCGGCACTCAAAATTATGCTTGGCGAAAGAAGCTTGTCCACAACCGCTTTTGCTTTCCGATAAGCCAATTCTTCGATTTTTTCGTAGGTAAAATCAGAGTTTTCGAGAATTTCTTCGTAATCCG
Organism: uncultured bacterium; assembly: GCA_903885635.1. Lineage (GTDB taxonomy): Bacteria > Cyanobacteriota > Vampirovibrionia > Gastranaerophilales > Gastranaerophilaceae > CAIPUE01. Next base: position 5,372 of record CAISJE010000157.1, on the reverse strand, counting down.
AAGCAATAATCTTAAATTCCAACCCCATTTTTTCCAAAATTTCTTTGCGCCTTGGCGAGGCAGATGCCAATATTATTTTTTCACTTCTCATTATCCCTTTTCCCTTCTTCGGGCTTGTTGCCGGTGGGTTAGGGAACCCACCCTACTTTAACGACCGTTTTGGAAGACTGGAAGGCTGGATGTATAGATGTATGGCTTTTTTGATTGATTATCAATTTTCACAATTCTATACCTCTATTCTTCTATACCTCCATACCTCTTTATCGCCACTCACTTAATTATACACCAAAAAACTCGTTCATCACAAAGAGAACGAGTGTAATTAAAACACTTATTTTAAGTTGTATTCCCCCAGTGCCCTAAGATTGGAGGGTTGCAGCTTTTCTGTATTGAGCACTTACCGCGTTGATTGCGTAACAAGCCGCAGTTAATTTTTGGTTTAATCCAAACATATTTCTGCTCATGTTTGAATAATCAGTCATTGCTTCCATCATTTTTTCAGGTTGTACCATCGATTCTATCGCTTCATGGTTGTCAACCTTTTCTTGTGCATACTTTTTTACCAATAATTGATCAATGTAATCTTGTGCTCCAATAGCCATAATATGTTCCTCCCTAAATTATGTTAATTCCCTTATTCGACATTTCCTATTGAAATGTTCCCCTTTTAAATTAAATATCCCTTAAGTAAAAATCCCTTGTAATATCCCGTATATATATAAAGTATTTAACTCTAAAAAAATTTACTTTTTAAAAAATATTTGTTAAGATATGTTAAAAAGGGCGATTTTGCAGATGCAAAATCGCCCTTTAAAAGAATCAATAACGAATTGATTATTCAATAATCCAACCGTTTGATAAATCAACCTTAAGTGGTTGAAGAAGTTTTATATAAACTGTACCTTGAGGAAGCACTTTAAGTTTTTCACCTTTGAATACTTTTCTCAAGAAAGCCACGAACCAGTTTTTCTTTTTGCAAACTTCGCCGACTGCACTTAATTTAACTCTTTGGTCGTTTGTTGTCACGATATTATTATTATTTAGAACAAGAATTCCGTTTCTGATAAACAATTTACCATATCTAACATCAATCAATTGACCTTGAAGTTCAGAACCATTATAGATTAAGATATACTTATCTTTTGTAATATAATTTTGCGTTGCCTTTGCAAAATAAACTTCGCCGCATTTTGAAGTTTGTGAACTGATTGCTGTACCTAATTGAATAGGCACAATAGACCCTGCAGGAATTGTACCGACTGAACCTTGAACAAAAGCTTCGGGGATTACATATCCTTCGCCGGTTTTTTTACGCATAGCTTCAGCCAACTTTTTATTCGGATTAAGCTTTGCTTGCTCTATCATATTTTTCAATAAAGCTGCGATTTCAGCTCTTGTTGCAGGTTTATCGGCTTTAAGCGCCAAAGGCAAGTTTGGAATATTAACATTCATACTCAAAATTTCTGCCTTACCCGCTGGAATCAGATACCAATCAGGAGTTGCAAGCAAATCCGTATAATGTCTTAAAACTTCCTTTGCCTTAGCCGTACTGATTGTCTCGGTTGTTAAAGCATTTACTGCGACTGAAACAGCTTCAGAATGGGAAACCGGATCGTTAGGTCTGAAAGCTTGACCTGCAGGCGGACACGAAATTAATTCAAAATATAATGCTCTTTGAATCATTTCGTATGCCCAAAAATCAGGGGCAATATCAGTAAAATCAACGGGTTGAGCTACTGTTGTATGCTCTTGACCCAAAGCTCTGATTGCCATAGAGGCAAATTCTGCTCTTGTTACATTGTCATCAGGCTTAAAAGTTCCGTCAGGATAACCTACGATTACGCCAGATTGTGACAATTCTTTAATTTGAGCGGCTGCCCAGTGATTTGCACTCACATCAGGAAATATTTTCCCATTTTGTGCACTAACAGGCATTAGCACAAAAGCAACTGCAAAAAGACTCAAAAATAATTTAACCAAATTCTTTTTCATAAAAATCTCCTTTTTCTATTCTCAAAATCTATTTTATAACGAACAAAAAAAAATACATATAAAAAAAATGTAACGAATTAGGGCAAGTGCATTAAAAACATTTTATCCTTGTCGTCTTTGCGAGACGAAGGTTTCTTAGATTGTTTTTTTTGACGGGACGAAGCAATCTTGTTCACCTTTTGCAATACTATTCAACATTGTTTTATGGTTAAAATATACTCAAGATTGCTTCGGTGGACACTTTTTGTTACATTCGATATTTTATTGCTCGCAATGACTGCGAAATCTTTTTTACTATTTGTGGGTTTTAATAAACTTGATTCGGATGGCAACTCTGCCCTATTTTAAATTTTTTACTAAAACTCCAAGATTATCCAAAATCGGGCATAGAGAACTTGAAGTGTTAAGAGTGAAAAAATGCAATCCTGTAATTTCTGCGTCTATAAGTTGTTGACATTGAGAAGACGCAAATTCAATCCCGACTTTTTTAATATCATCAGAGTTTTCTTTATATTTTTCAAGCTGATTCATTAACGATTTGGGAACACTAACTCTCGCCATTGATAACATTTTTTCAAACTGCTTATAGTTCATTATCGGTAAAATCCCAGGAATTATCGGGACATCAATTCCTACATATTTTGCCAGTTCCTGAAATTTAAAAAATTTATCATTATCAAAAAACATTTGGGTATAAACAGCATCGCCTCCCGCATCAACTTTGCGTTTTAAATTCTTTATATCTAAAGACAAGTCTTCACAGTCGATATGCACCTCCGGATAACCGGCGACACCAATGGATAAATCCGTTTTTGATTTTATAAAACTTACCAGTTCGTTTGCATATTGAAAATCAGAATTAGGGGCATGAATTCCATCCGGAAAATCACCCCTAAGCGCTAAAATATTTTTGATTTCCAAATCCTGAATTTCTTTTAAATAACATTCAACCTGTTCTTTTGAACTCCCAACGCAGGTAAAATGCGGCATGATTTTTAAACCCAAATCTTTTTTTATATGTTGAATTATTTCTAAAGAATTTGTTTGAGTAGTTCCACCGGCACCGTAGGTTAGTGAAATAAAAGCGGGGGCGTATTTTTTCAAAATATCAAGATGTCCCAATAATTTTTGCAACTTTGTGCCGTCATCATCGTTTTTTGGCGGAAAAATTTCAAACGAAATGATAGGCATTTTTTGAGAAAATCGACTATTCTTTTGTTCGCTATGGCTTGAATAAATCTCTCTTAAAGTCATATAATAAGTTTAGCATAAACAAAAGTAGCCAAAAAGAATAAATTTTGCTATAATCAAAGAGTAAGAGGAGAACATGTCAAATTTAGAAGAAATCCAAGAAACTCAGCAGATATTAAGAGAAGATTCCTCTAATTTTCAAGCGAGACGCCGTCTGGCTATTCTTTTGATTGACAGCGGGTTCAATGAAGAGGCACTTCAGCAATTGCTCTATCTGGTTAAAATATTCCCGACGGATGCCAGCTTGTACTATAATTTGGGGATTGTTTATGAAAAATTGAAAAAATTAGACTTCGCCGAAGCATCTTACCTCAAAGCTATCGAAATTTCACCTGAAGAAACCGATTTTTACTATAATTTGGGACTTGTTTATATCGATAAAACTCAATATGATAAGGCAATCGAAGTATTTGAAAAAGTGCTCCAAACGGATGTTGATGATGCAAACAGTTATTTTAATTTAGGTTTGTGTTTTACAAAAAAAGGTGAAGATGAAGATGCTATAAATTCTTTTAAAAAAGCTATTGAACTCAATGATTGTGATGTTTTTGCTCATTTTTATTTGGGCAATCACTACAAAATCAGTGGCGAAATTACTTTAGCTGTAAACGAATTTAATAAAGTTATAATATTGTGTCCTGATTATAGCTGGGCTTATTTTAACCTCGGTTCGATTGCTTATGAAAATGGCGATTTTGAGTCAGCGGTTGAAGACTTGAAAAAGACAATAAAGCTCAATCCAAGAGACGTTGAGGCTTACAAAATTTATTCTAAAATATTAATTAAATTTGAAAAACTAAAAGAAGCTCAACATTTAATCCAAAATGCCATAAAAGTAAATCAGTACGAAGGTGATTTATATTATATTTTAGCGCAAATTAATAAACTCCAAAATAATTTGAGCGGATATGAAAAAGGACTTAGAATAGCGTTAAAAAACTACAAAAACCTTTCGTTTTCACCAAAATTGATAAAAAAAGAGTTAGACGATTGTATAGAGGAGACTTTATGATATCCCCAAAAGAAGCATTAAAAAAATTGATTGATGGTAATAAACGATTTGCTCAAAATAAATCGTTGCATCCCAACCTTGGAAATGAGTTGAGAAATGCTTTGTTGAATGGGCAAAAACCTTTTGCAGCGGTTCTTTCCTGCTCGGATTCCAGAGTTCCTGTAGAAATTATTTTTGATGTGGGCGTGGGAGATATTTTTGTTATAAGAACCGCAGGGCATGTCCTTTCTAAAGAGGTTTTGGGGAGTCTGGAATATGCAACAAACAGCCTTGGTGTAAAATTGATAATGATAATGGGGCATGATAATTGCGGTGCCGTAAAATCAGCGCTGGAAATTTACAGCGAAGATAAATACCATGAGTTTTCCGATAACTTACAATCTTTATTAGGACATATTTACCCCGCTTTTGATAATTTGGATTTTAAAAGTAATGATAATTTATTACAAGATGCAGTTGAATCTAATGTTAATTATCAACTCAGTGATTTAGTTAAAAAGGATGCCTATTTGGCTAAAAAAATTAATGAGAAAAAAATTAAGCTCGTCGGTGCAATCTACAGACTCGACACAGGCTTGATTGAGGTTGTTAAATAACAGTGGAGGAAATGTCAACGTTAAATTTAAATTGCAACATTTTTTCTAAATTGTTTATAATTATTTCAGGCTAAGAACTGTAAGATTCCTGCAATTAATTCTTTGCCTATACTAAATTACGTTGCAAAAGTTGATTTTTTTTGGCGATATTAGCTCTTAAGTTTGCGGTTGTTGGATACACATCATCCAGTAAGTTGCAAAGATTGTTCTCTAATATTGCAGCATTTTTAAGGTAAGTTTTAATAGGTAAACCCAAAAATGCATCCGAAGTCAAGTGTTTAAATCCTTGGGAGGCAACCTGGTCTTTAGAGCTGGGTTCTAATTTAAGCAATCTTTGACAATTGAATTGTTCAACCTGAGGTAGGTTTATAAATAAATTAGGAGGGTGCGGAATAATTCCTCCGAAAACATGAATAATTGTTAAAATCATGTACTTTTTGCCTTGAATTTGGTATACTTAAATAGTTACATATATTGAATTTGAGGTGGATTATGAGTATAAAAAATGACACGGGTTTGAG
>CAISJE010000156.1 GCA_903885635.1 uncultured bacterium | reverse complement strand
CTCAAACCCGTGTCATTTTTTATACTCATAATCCACCTCAAATTCAATATATGTAACTATTTAAGTATACCAAATTCAAGGCAAAAAGTACATGATTTTAACAATTATTCATGTTTTCGGAGGAATTATTCCGCACCCTCTAAGTATGGTTCGATAAAATATTTGCCTGCCTGCTGTAATATCGGTGCCTGCTTTATGTACAGAAAAAGCATTGCCCAAAAAATCGGGGAATATGACACCTCGCTATTTTGTGCGGAAGATTTTGACTATTGGTGCAGGTTAGCAATGGCGGGTAATATTACATATCTTACAGAAAATCTTTACGTTTATCGTATGCACTCAAACAATTTATCAAGTACAAAAAGTGAGATAGTTCGCCAAAAAACAAGTATTATTCAAGCAAAATATGCCGAAGCATTATTTAGAAAATATAACGTAAATAAAAAGGAACAGGCTGAACTATTTTACATTTTTTACAAACGGAATCCAATGCGACAGGATTTTATTGCAAAAGCCGTAAAACTAAGCCCGATTAAAATAGGCGTGAGATATTTTCTGTACCTGATTAGAGAATTAAGCAAAGATAAAGGAGGCTTGATGTTGAAGAATTTTGATATAAATTGCATATTTAAAAAATATAGTAATAAATACGAGATTTTACAGGGGATACAGGTTAATGATGAATTTATTGCAATGCTAAATTCAAGCCAAAGCAACGAAAAAATATCAATAAAAGCGGAAGGATTAAAATTCATTTTTGAATTTAGAAATCATCCCCAAAGACAATTTGTTGAATTAAGAGTACGGAATTGGCTAAATATAACATCATTTATAGGCTACAAAGGCGATTACATTGTTCGGGACAAGACAGGAGTCTATATTTTACCCAAAGAAAAATTTGAAAATCAATACGAATTACTATAGCAACTTTATTAGAGATTGACATATAGTAACTAATCACCAGAAAACTTAATATACTGAAAACGCACTGATAACAAGCACTTCAACCTCGCCCCTTGCGGGAGAGGTCTGTTTTCGGTTTGAGCGGAAGCCCGCGAAAACCAGAAAACAGGGTGAGGGGTTTCGCAATCAGAGTAAGCTTTTCCCCCACCACCCACCCCTCCGCGCCCCACCGCCGCCCACCTCCTTTAGTATAAAAAACTTAATATTATTGTAAAGAAGAATAAAAAAGTGGTATTATAATATAAAGGGCACCTCTAAAAACACCATAAAGCCCATGGTTGATAAAAGATAAATTGGTCTAATCCGCCTCGCCCCTTGCGGCAGCTCCTCTTCTTGGCGAGTTTGCAGGGTATCGACTTGTCGATTAGAGGGTTGGGTGAGGGGTTTACAAAGCGTGAACAGTATATTTTTTAGAGGTGCCCTAAAGCACAAACAAACGGAGAATAAGGAGAATAAAAAGATGTATGTAAAGAATTATAATAGGTCTGAAACGCAGTGTTTACACACACACACACACCCACCCACCACCTTTCCTTGTAAATTAAGAATAAAAAAAGCATTCTCATTAGCAGAGATGATGGTAGTCATGCTAATTTTGAGTCTTGTTATTGCAGCGAGTATGCCTATTATTACCAAACAGCGCCACGCCG
>CAISJE010000155.1 GCA_903885635.1 uncultured bacterium | reverse complement strand
CTTTAATTCTTGAAATTCCAAGAATAATGAACAGTCTTTACATCTTTCATCTATCATTCAATTAATTTAACACTTCATGTCAATTTTTCATGCTCCATTTGCATGAAATTTTTTCCTGCTGACCTGTTACCCATTTATTGCTTGAATCACGCAAGAAAGGCAATGAATGATTTTTATCGAATAAAAGTTAAGGGTAAGGAAAATATTAGAACCTTAAGTCCATACGATACAATGAAGTGGCATAAAAGAAGTGTTAATTTTATCAATAAAACTTGCAAAAAATATCCTGATAAAAAGATTGTGGTGGTCACTCATCACGCTCCAAGTGCGGATTGCATAAGCGATGAATACAAAGGTGATATGCTTAACGCAGCATTCGCAAGCAATTTAGAGTGGGTTATGGAAGAGAAAGGTGAAATAGTTAAGCATAGGACAAAAAATTCGATTAGAAATGTTGATCTCTCAGATGATTTAGTAACAGTGCTAAAAACTTGGCAAAAGTCTTGCGTAAAAGGCAAAGGGGATTTTATATTCCCAAATATATGCTGTCTTCAACAAGTTTTCCATACAATCTTTTATCACCGGCACCAGGATTTTTTATTAACTTAATTGATTCAACTAAATGGGAAATAGATATTCCACTTTGCGAATCTAAACTTTTTTGCAAATCGCCGTATGTTACAACGCCACACATTAAAGTACCATGGCCATTTTCATCATGCGTTCCCCATTCTGAATCTGCAGAATAACAAGCATCATCATTGATAACTCTGTTTAGTAGCTCATAATAAAAAAGAACAAGAACGTACAGAATTGCACCGTACAATTTGGAGTATTGCTGATGATCTTCGAGGTAGTGTTGATGGCTGGGACTTCAAGCAATATATTTTAGGCATCCAAGCAACGGTTCAGGCATTATTAGATTGTTTATCTCAATTTTTTAGTTATAAAAAGGTCAAAACTGAGAATCAGGACGGAACAGAAATTATTGATGACAAAAAAGATTTAAAAAAATCTACGAATATAGCAGAGCGAATTATCCAAATTGCCCTTAAATATCAGAATGAAATGTCCAAATTTGACCGATACAAATTAAATTCATTAGTTAAGCGATTCAATAAAACTGATTAACTTTTTTGTTGTGTCTGAATGATACGAAACTGTCTAAACTTCCCCCAAAACGCTTGAAGTTTGAGAATTGCAAGCTAAATTGGGAATGTAGATAAACAAAGGAAACATTATGAACAACGAACTTTTAAAAATCGCTCAAAAAGTTTTAAGACTAGAAACACTTGAAACACAAAACAGCGACAGTCTTGATTTTCAAGAGCACGCAGTTTGGATGATAAAGGAAGCTTTAGAGCAGGCTTATAAAAAAGGTCAAGAATCAGTAAAGAAAGGGGTATAAAACAATGACAACTAAAGATTACACAATGTACGGAACCAAAATTTACAACCACAAGAAACAAGAAGTTGGATTGTTAATATCAACCTGGGTTAACGTTTACGCTGACGGCAAAGTAGACTTCGCCACCTGCGTTGACTCAAAAGGTAATAAATATAACACTGAGATGGATAACATCACCCCCAGTTGAAGAATAAAAAAAGAGGTTAGTGGCACAATTTGCCCCTAACCTAAACCGTTACAAATAGGCAGTTTAAGGAGAATCAAAATGTCAAAAACAAAAGAAACAACAATTGAAAAAATCACTTATAAAGGATCTCAATCCATAAGTTTTAGAGAAATTTATAAATTGGATGAAAAAAGAATAAAACTCGAAATTAAATCAGACTCCTACGACCAACAATGCTACGCTAGAGCATATATTTTGAAAGATGAAAAATGGGAGCCAGTTTACTCAATCCCATATTCAGAAATGAACACACCAAAAGGACTCTGCTATCACGTAACTTATCGCAGCAACGCAGTGGCGGCAGAAAAAGAATTTAAATCAGATATCGATAGACTCAAAAAATCTGTTAAAGAAATTTTATTTTGAAAATCTGCCTTAAAAAGTTTTTAAAGTCTATTTTAAAAACTTTTATATTCCCGCACGGGAATATTTATTAAATTCAATAGCTATTTTTATCCTTTTATTACCGTACGGGAATAATGATTAGTAGGTCGTGTTTATTGATTTGTGGGTAGGTTTAAAAATATTATTAAGTTTAGGAGTTAATTTTAGTTTGGAGCTTATTCAAGAATGTTAAAATATCATCCCAACTTGGATAATCTCCAAAAATCATTCCTTGCATTTTTTTATAATCCTCTTTTAAAAAATTAATATTTTCATCTATCGGCATCAATTCTATTGAGCCTAATACCGCCAAGTCGTAACGTGCCCATCCACAAGGATAAAAAGTTTTTTTAAATTCAACGACTTGATTTAGCAAATCCGTTCTTTGCAAAGCTGATTCAAAAAAATCAGAATATCCAATTTTATATAAATCATAGTAGTGGCGAGAATATCTTTCAGGTTGTGCCTTATCAGAAGTTCTAAAATGTTCCCTGTGCAAAATTGTAACCTTTTCCCAAAAAGTACGCTCAAGAATGATTGTTGGAACTTTTATTTCCTCTATTGTTATATTCCCAATACCGTCAATATAAGGCTTTATAGGATACATTTTATTTGGAGTCCAAGCAGCAAGAGGTCCAATTTCTAATTTAATATGCGGCAATAAATATTTATCCTCAATCCCTTTCGGATAATTTATCTGTAAAGTATTCCCATCAAATTCGTCTATTGCTACTATACAAATGTCACCAACAATATTTTCAACTTTTTCTTTTAATATTGTCGCAATATAAACTTGAGCCTCTTCATTTATTTCTTTGTTTCTTTTGTCTTGCTGTGTTTTAGAACCTAATCGGATTTCTTTACCGTTTAAAACGGTATCCCAGTCTAAAATTAAATCTATATCCTCTGAGAACCTCTCGATTACACCAAACACTTTAGAAAGCGATGTCCCACCTTTAAAGCAGAGTATTTTTTGCAACTCTGAATCTGAAAATAGTCTATTAAGAGTCCAACAAACCCAAAAATCTTTTTCTATCATTGATGCGGGAATTTTGTTTATACTTGCCGCTTCTATAAAAACAGCTTTTCTTTCAGTTTCCGCCGCTGCGGCGATTTTTTCTAACATTAATTATTATCCTCGGCGGCGATTTCTGAAATAATATTGTAAACCCACAGAGGAGCTTTTGAACCATCTTCTTTTATCTTTTGCCATTCTTCTCTACTGAATTTATTCTTTAACTTGTTTTTAAATTCTGGTGTAATTTTATTTTCCCCAAATGCTTTTATTGCCTGAACAACAAGCGCCGCTGTTTTGTTTTGCAAAGATGCCTCTTTAAATGTGGTACGTTTGAATTCAAGAATTTGTCCGCATATATCATATTTTTTACTTGGTCCATCTGATAAATAGATATAATTCCCCATAACCTGAGTTGAAAGATTTAAGTAGTTAAGAGCAGTATCTCCTGTAGGTTGAATTCTCCAACTGAACTTCCTTGCCAATGCATTAGCAACCTGTTCAATGTCAGGAGCTACATTTTTTTTAAGAATTTCACTATATAAAGGATAATCATATAATCCTCGTAATATCCTGCGAATTCTACCTTCATTAGTTAAATCTTCCAGAGAATCACTTATTTCCCAGCGCTTGAAATCTTTAATGAAATCATTCGGGGTGAATGCCCAACCCCTACCTCGACCATATATTCGTGAAACTATTAGGTTTTTAGCTGTTTTTTTCATATTATAAATCCTCTATTTTCCACAAAAATAGCATACTTTTTGTGGAAAAGCAAGTAATTGTTAACACTTTGAAATCAATAAGAAAATCGCAACTCAAAAAAAGCTTGCAGGATTAAACTGAAGCTCACGAGCTTCAGTTTAATCCTGCATAAGAGGGTGCGGAATAATTCCTCCGAAAACATGAATAATTGTTAAAATCATGTACTTTTTGCCTTGAATTTGGTATACTTAAATAGTTACATATATTGAATTTGAGGTGGATTATGAGTATAAAAAATGACACGGGTTTGAG
>CAISJE010000154.1 GCA_903885635.1 uncultured bacterium | reverse complement strand
GGGCGTTTCCCCCCTGCAAAACAATCAAGGAAAGTATATAGAGAATGAAATATAAACAATTACCGATATATAAATACGACAAAGGATGTCCACCGAAGCAATCTCCCCGAAGCATGACTAAAGGCGAATGAGATTGCTTCGTTCCCTCAATGGTTTTCTGACCAAGAAACCATTGTCTCGCAATGACGCAAAGGGGCTAGGTGGAAACACTTGTTATCAGTGTATTTGCAATATATTAAGATTTCTGGTGATTAGTTGCAAATTATGCAAAAATAAAAAGTAATGTCAAATTGCTGACAGCGAGGCTATATGAGTACATTTGAGAGATTGAAGGATAAACTTAAGATATTCCCCTCTTTATGTCTTCAGGGTGAGAAGAACGGGAAAGCGCATCTTCAAGAGTTATTAATTTTTTCATATATAAATCTTTAAGAGCCATTTCAAGTGTTTTCATTCCGATAGCTTGGTTCATTTGAATTGTAGAATATATTTGCGCGGCTTTAGCCTCACGAATTAAGTTTGAAACGGCTGCAGTAACCAACATTATTTCTTGTGCCATCACGCGCCCTTTTTTAGTTCCATCCGGCTGAAGTCTTGGCAATAGAGTTTGTGCAAAAACTGCAAGTAGCGAGTTTGAGAGCTGAATACGAATTTGTTGCTGTTGTCCTTCAGGGAAAACATCTATAATACGGTCAATTGTTTGACTGGCAGAAGATGTATGAAGTGTACCAAACACCAAATGTCCTGTTTCGGCAGCGGTAAGAGCCAGGCTAATTGTTTCTAAGTCTCTCATTTCACCAACAAGTATAATATCAGGATCTTCACGGAGTGCTGATTTTAATGCATTTGCAAAAGAGCGTGTATCCTGCCCTAATTCCCTCTGATGGACAATGCTTTTTTTAGAAGTGTGCACAAATTCTATCGGGTCTTCAATAGTCAAAATATGTTCGCAACGGGTATTATTTATATAATCAATTATTGATGCTAAAGTTGTAGATTTACCACTACCGGTAGGACCGGTTACCAAAACTAAACCTCGGGGTCTTTCTGCTGTTTTTCTCACAATTTCAGGAAGTCCCAATTTCTCAAAAGGCGGAACAACTGATTCAATAACCCGAAATGCAGCTGCATAATTACCTTTATCCTTATAAAAATTAACCCTAAAACGGCTTAAACCTTGTATCCCGTAGGAAAAGTCCAACTCCCATTCTTGTTCAAGTTTTCTTCTTTGTTCATTTGAAAGCATAGGGAATAAAAGAGTTTCAACATCATCAGGCGACAACGGTGGTGAGTCTGTTCGTTGCAAAATGCCGTCAATACGAATAACAGGCGGCAATCCTGAAGATATATGCAAATCACTCCCCTTTTGAGCAACAACCTTTTCTAAAATTTCTTCAATTAACATACCCAAATCCCCTCTTTTATATGGATAGTATAATACAAATTTACAAAGAATAATTACTTTGTAACAAAGTGTTTCATTTATTTTTAAAATTGAAATAAATCAATGACATTTGACTTTTTATATCATATCATAAGTTAGTGGAGGCATCAAATGTTAGAAAATAGTATTAAAAAAGAAAAAAAGACGATTTCGTCTATTATTACGCAAAGCTCTTTCTCTAACGAAAATGATACTTTTACTTCACTCTCCACATCTGCATTATTGGCAAAAAATTCCGTTCCTAATTCTCACAGGCGAGTTGCTGATAATTATGTTATTATTAAACGGATTTATAAATTTCAAGTTATTCAGAGTCGAATAAACAGCGTTGAACTTGCGTTGCTTAAAAAATATGATTTTAATCCGCTTGAATTTTCTACAATAAAACAAATCAATGAAGAATTAATATATTTAAAAAAATGGGCATTTTCATCAAACGAACTACTATGCCAGGATGCTAATGATATAATTCAAATCAGGGCAAAAGAATTAAAGTTTATAACGGCAAGTAAATATTCTGCATTAGCAGAAGAGGCACATGACGGATACAAGGCTTTAGAACGGTATTTTGAAGAGATTACCAAGTTTTATAAATAGTTAAAATGTTAAAAACTGTTACTATTTTTATTAAAATATGCGTTAATGGGCAATTATTTTAGTCTTTTTTTTTAATAACATAGTGGAGTTCTGTTAAAAGGTAAAGTAATTATGCCAATCAAAGTCGTTAGCAATCCAAATATTAATCAATCTTATGTCACGCAAAATTCTTCTAAAATTGCCAAATTAAAGGATGCTAAGCAAGAAGATGAATATGTGCCACGCAAAATTCCGACAAAACTAAAAGTAGGAGTATTTTTAACTACGCTTGCCGGTGTTGCGGCAGCGATGGCTGTAACCTTAAAAGGAAAAGGCTATAAACTTAATCCCTTAGAGGCGTTCAAAACCCATCCTAAAGAATGGGCGATATTTAAAGTTGAATATGATGGTGAAAAACATGAAGTGGAAAAACTTGTCGGCAGACTTGCAATAGGATCTGTAGCCGGAGGGCTTATTGGCGGGGCATTGTTCGATAAAAAAGAAAATATGGTCGCGAAATATAGAGAAGCGGTCATTCAGCTCATCGGAAATATCGCAACTCCTTTACTTATAGTAAGTATAGGAACAAGGCAATTTGAGAAATATGAGCCTAAGATTTTAAAATCGATGCCATTTCTTAAAGGTAATTTTACTAAGATTCCTAGTTTACTGGTTTCCGGAGCATCTTTGGTCGCAGGGATTTTACTCGGTAACACGATAGGAAACTTTATAAATAAAAAAGCTTTTCACGTAAAGGGCGATAGGAAAATAAAATTGGCTGATATGTCACCACACATTGACGATGTGTGTTTGGCAACATCGTTAGTGGCTGCTGAAAGTGAAATCGGTCCTTATGTTGCAAGATTAATCCCTGCAGCACTTATGGTGCCGGGCATTTCGGTAGGCTTGGCACCTGAAACTGAAATCAGAACCTAGTAATGAAGACACAGCATAATTGTTTGCTAATTCTTTGATTGTAACTCGATTTTACTATGTTCTTGCTACACGCATAGATTTATTCGGTTCATGCTTCGTCCACGATGTGTTCAGTCTCATATGTTGTAAGCCATTAATTGGCATAGCTCAATAATTTTTGACGGAAATATTCCTAGAACTACCGTTATTGCTGCACAACAGTATAATATAACAATTGCAGAACTGGTTTTATAAGCAATAACCTCGCTTTCAACCGTATCCGATTTCTCAAACATGAATTTGACCACTCTCAAATAATAATAAACTGATACGACAATTGTTATCATCAGCACTATTAAGAACGGCAAAAAAACCAATCCTGAACGTGCAATAGCCGAAAACAAGTAGATTTTAGAAATAAACCCTGCCGTAATCGGAAACCCTGCAAGTCCTAAAATGCAAGTCGCAAAACACAAAGTGAAAACAGGATTTGTGTAGGCAAAATTCTTAAATTCGTACAATTTATTAGAAAATTCCGAACTTTCAAGAATAATTACAGCCGCAAAAACTCCAATATTCATAAAAATGTAAGCCACAAGATAAAACAGAACAGTTGATAAATTAAACACAGAAACTAAACTCACTGTAAACAATACATAAGCCGCGTTAGCACTTGAGCTGCAAGCCAAAAGCCTTTTGATATTCTTTTGCCTAATCGCAAGAACGTTCGCCCATATCGCCGTCACAACTGCGATTAAAACGAGTACAAAGGTTAATTCGAAACTGTAACTTAACGGAAATACCAACAATCTTGCCAATATTCCAAACATCGCAACTTTTGGAACAATAGATAAAAGCGTTACAACTGAAGTACTTGCATCCTCATAAATATCCAAAATCCAGTTAGCAAAAGGGATTACTCCGAGTTTAAAGGTTAATCCACAGGTTATGAATATCGCCGCCATTGAATACAATAAGGTAGGGTTTTTTTCTAAAAAATACTCATAAATTAACGAAAAATTCAGATGCCCTGTAATCCCGTACAAATAAGAAACACCGAACAGGAAAATTGAACTCGCAACGGCGCTGATTATTAAATATTTAAAAGTGGCTTCCTTGGACTTGAAGCCTTTATCAAAGGCAATAAGAAAAAACATTGCAAATCCCAAAGTTTCCATTGAAATAAACATTGTCAAAAAATCGTTAGCAGAGACGAGGGTTAGAGCACCGAGAATTACTGTTAAAATAAGTGCATTGAACTGGAACGCACTATTCCTACGGCTCGAAATAGTCTTTTTTGTTAAAAATACTATTAAGAAAGACGATATAAGAATTAGTCCTTTGAAAAATATTGTGTAATTATCCGAAATAATGGCGTTTTTAAATCCGTAATAAATAGGTTCGATTTGAACTTTTGTACACAGACTTGTTGCCAAAAATATTCCCAACACCGTCAACCATTTTGCAAGTTTGTAGAATTTCATATCCAAAAACATTGACAGAATTATTTGAAGCAAAATAAACGCAACAATTGTCATTTCCGGAAGCATTATATTTGTTATGTTTTGTAAAAAATCCATTTAATTTCCCTTCTGCTAAATTTGCAAGAATTGCAGTATATTTGTAAGAACAGGTTGCACTATTTCAATTATAGCCATCGGGAATACCCCGAAAAAACCTACGACAAGAATGAGTGCAAAAAGCACAACAAATTCGTGGTTGGTAATATCTTTAATTCCTTGCCATTTTTCAAAAATATTCGCCCAAAATGTTTTATGTAAAAGTCTTAACATATACGCGGCGCTTAAGACAAGAATAAAAATAGCAAGCCCTGTATAGATTTTTATGTCTAAATCCGAGTTAAAAGCACCTAGAAACACTAAAAATTCACCGACAAAACCGACCAAAAGCGGTAATCCCACAGCCGCCAACGATAAAATCAACCCGAATCCCATCAATCTGGGCATAACCGCACCTAAACCTCCTAATTCGATTATTTCACGGGTTTTTGTTCTGATATAAATTATCCCGACAAGCATGAATAATCCCGCAGAAATTACGCCATGTGCAATCATTTGAAACACCGCACCTGAAAAGCCTATTAAATTCAAACTGCACAGCCCCAAAAGAACAATCCCCATATTTGAAATACTCGAATATGCGACGATTTTTTTTAAATCTGTTTGTGAATATGCAACGAGTGCTGTATAAATAATGTTTACAATTGCAAATATAACTAAAACAGGCGCGATAAGTTTAAATGCCTCAGGTAAAAGTTGCATGTTGAACCTGATTATCCCGAAAGCACCCATTTTAAGCAGAATTGCTGCCAAAATCATGCTCACAGGCGTCGGTGCATCAACGTGTGCATCCGGTAGCCAAGTGTGAAGTGGGACAATAGGCATTTTTACTGCAAATCCGATTAGGAGTAAAATTGAAATAACAATTTGCATAAACATTGGAAATTCAGGCGTACTTATCGCAATTTGCGAAAAATCTCCCGTTAAATTACCATACGTAGCAAAATTATAAAAATGCAACAATAAAATGCCAAGTAGCATAAACAGGCTTCCAAAAAACGTGTACAGGACGAATTTCATGGCTGAAGCCTTCGCTTTTTTATCACCCCATTGACCGATTAAAAAGTACATCGGTACGAGTTCCAATTCCCAAAACATAAAGAACAAAAACATATCTCTCGCACAAAAAACGCCTAAAACTGCTGTTTGTAAAAGAAAAATCATTGAATAATAAAATTTGTGTTTTGACTTTATGTTGCTTTTGCTTGCGATAAGCGCCAAAAGAAATATAAATGATGTCAAAATCACCATAAGCAAAGAAAGTCCGTCTAATCCGAACGCCATTTTTAGCCCCAATGGCTGAATCCAGTCGGAGCCGAAAAAAGTTATTTCTTTGTAATAAGAAATCCCATCTTTTAAAGGGTTAAAAAATACCAAAAACAAAATGGTATATAAAAAATGCAAGCTCGCAAATCCTTTTGAAAAACGTCTTATTCTAACCTCGTTATGCTTAAAGAATGAGGAGAAAAGCAACGCAGCTGCGATTAGCGGTGAAAATATTAAAACTATAATCGACAAGTAATCCATTTTTTAGCCCCCACCGCTTAATAAACTGTAATGTATAATCATTGTGTATGCAAACATCAGCCCCGTAAAGATAATAGCCAAGAACACAACGGAATACGCAAGGTAGCTTTGAAAATTCCCTGTTTGCATTTTGGAAAGCACCCATGACAACGCCCTTACATTAAGCCCCGCAAGAATTACAAGACCGTCAACAAAATATTTGTCGACAAAAGCGCAAATCCTTGAAACTGTAGAATAAACTTTTTCTGCGATAAAATTGTAAAAATTATCGATATAAAATTTATTGTAAGATAATTTATACAAAATGGGGATTTTGAATGCTTTGACTTTTGTATTGTAAAAGCCCCAAGCAAGCAATAATCCTGTTAGTGCAATACTTATGGATATAAAAAACGGGTTAATAAATTTTTCGCTTTGAGCAATACCGCTTCCAAATTTAATAAATTCTTCAAATCCTTTGCGGGTAACACAACCGATTAAAATTGTGCAAATAGCCAAAATTGAGATTGAAAAATTCAGGGTAAAAGTCGTTTTTTTAGGCTCTTTTTCCCCTTTAAATTCGCCCTCAAACACTACAAAATAAGAGCGGAACATATAAAATGCAGTCATTAAGGCTACAATTAAAAATCCTATTGCAAAAAGATAATGGTTTTGCTGAAACAGTGAGGTCAAAATCATTTCTTTCGAGTAAAACCCACTGAACAAAAGCCCCGAAATCGATAAGCAACCTATCAAATAACAAATCGCCGTAAGCGGAAGATGTTTTCTCAATCCGCCCATAAATCTTATGTCTTGCTGGTCAAAAAGGCTATGAATGACTATTCCCGAGCACAAAAAGAGCATTGATTTGAAATAAGCATGCGTAACAAGGTGAAAAAGCCCGCCCGTGTAAGCCCCTGCCCCTAATGCCAAAAACATTAGACCTAGCTGAGAGCTTGTTGAATAAGCTAAAATTCTTTTTAAATCGTTCCGGGTAATCGCAAAATAAGCACAAATTAAGGCAGTCAAAAGCCCTATAATCGCAATAAAATTCATTATCCCGTCGCTTAGGCTATAAATCGGATAAAGTCTCGCAATCAGATAAACCCCTGCAGCAACCATCGTTGCAGAGTGGATTAAGGCACTCACAGGCGTAGGCCCTTCCATTGCATCCGCCAGCCAAGTATGTAGCGGAAATTGTGCGGATTTGGCGAATGACCCGAAAAGCAGTAAAACACAGATTATTACAAAAATAGGTTCACTTGTATACGAATACAAATAAGTTCCTATATCGTTGATGCTCGAAAATGGTACTGTGGCAAGCGAAACAGCGTTTGAATATTGATACATAAAATAAGAAACCGCGATAGTTCCGACTAAAAGCCCAAAATCTCCGATTCTGTTCATCAAAAAAGCTTTTTTTGCCGCGTTTGAGGCGGACGGTTTTTTGTACCAAAAACCGATTAACAAATAACTTGAGGCACCGACCAGTTCCCAAAAAACGTAGTTTTGGAATAAATTCGGGCTTAAAACCAGTCCAAGCATTGAAAAATTAAACAGGTTCAAGTAAGCAAAAAATCTCGGAAAACTCTTGTCTTTGAACATATAATTTGAAGAATAAAGTTGAACCACAAAACTTATTGTCGTCACAACCAAAAGCATCACGGCGGACAAATTATCAACAAAGACGCCGAAATTAATCTCAAAATCCGCTATTTTTAAAAACGAATAAGTGTTTTCAAACGTAAAATTAGGGTTTTGAAGCAGATACAAAAAACTTCCCAACGCAAAGACAATTCCGTATAATGTGGAAGCCAATGTCATAAGGGCAATTACTCTTCTTGACTGGACGACGTTGAAAAATCGCCCCAAAATAATCAGCAAGAAAACCCAAAGCGGAAAAAGGATTACGGTATAAATATTATTAACAAAAAAATCGCTTATCAACAACGTTCACCCGCCCCATCTTCATAATCTTCCGTATTTACACTCTGTTTTGCCTGAAACATCAGATAAAATATTGCAAGCGCAAGCGCTGTTTCGACCGCTCCGATTGCTATATAAAACAATGAAAAAACAAATCCGTGGAGTTTTATATTATCAAAAAAGCTTGCAAACGCAATGAAATTAATATTAACCGCTGTCAGCATAAATTCGACTGAAATAAGAACTTTTAATATATTTTTTGAGATTATTGTGCCGAAAAGTCCGATTAAAAACAGTATTAACGCCAAAAACAGGTAATGATAAAGTCCTATATCAAATATTAAATTTAAAATGTTATTCATCGCTTTTTGCCTCCTTAATAAGATTTAAGGTCGAAATACCGACCACTACAATCAGCAACAGGAGGGACAAAAGTTCGAAAGCGAAAACGTAATTAACAAAAAATCCTTCCGATAGCGCGTTAAACATCTGATATTTGTTGATAAATAGTGTTTGTTTTTGCAAAATCCACGCTGAATTTGAGTTAAGACTCAACGAGGTTGCAATCAAATAAATTAGAGACAAAAACAGTACACCTAATCCCAAAAATGAGAAGAAAAACCTTGGTTTAAAGGTTATATAAATTTTTTTATCCAATTTGTCAGACGTGAACATAATCGCCATAACAAACAAAATCGGAATAGCAATTCCGTAAATCGCAATTTGCACAACCGCATTGTAATCGGCACCCAAAATAAAATAAATCCCTGCCGCTGCAAAGAACACGCACACTGCCGCCAAGAGCGAATACAGAATTCTAAAGGCAAAGATACTCAACAGGGCGAACAAAATCATCGCTCCGGCAAATCCGTAAAATATTAAAGTTTTTAGTATATCTATCTCCACCAATTGCTCCTGTTTAGCGTTCTTTGTTTGGTTGATAAGTCGAATAGTCGATTAGTTGAACAGTTTTGCGGTTCTCGCTTATTTTTCCCTGTTCCCTGTTTACTGTTTACCGTTTACTCGTATCCCTCTCACCTATTATACTATCAGAATAATTCTTTTTTAAAGTGTTTATGTCTAATTTTAAAGCTGATTTTTTTTCATCCGCAAGTTCGTACTCTTTTGTCATGGTGATTGCCCCGAAGGGGCAATACTGAACACAGTTTCCACAAAAAATACATTTGCTTAAATCAATTGTGTAATTTTTTGGATAAAATTTTCCGTCTTCGGTTTTTTCTTTTTCGATTTCGATTGTTCCGAAAGACGGACAAACTCTTTGGCAAGTACCGCAAGCGGTACAAAGCAAATTCCCCTCATTGTCCACAACAAGCGCGTGTTCGCCTCTGAATTTATCGTTTAGCGGTAATTTTTTTTCGGGGTATTCAAGAGTTACAGGCTTTTTAAAAACGTGTTTGAACACTGTTAAGTGTCCTAGTGCCAAGGCAATTATGTCTCTGAAAGGTTTTAAAGATTTTTTTATCATTTCTATGATTTTCGCTCCTTACTTCGCGTAGATAAAATATTTGTAACAACAGATAAAAAACAGGTTCAAAAACGAGAGCGGAAGTAAAACTTTCCACGCAAATCCCATTAATTGATTTGATTTTAACCTCGGCAAAGTAGCCCTCACCAACATCATACAAAAAATCAGGAAGAATGTTTTTAAGAAAAGCCAAAAGACTTGTTCAAAATATACCGAGATTTGAGCCCAAAAAGTGTTATTAATAAATTTTTCGCTCAAATAAAACCCAAACGGCGACAAAAATCCGCCCAAAAACAAAGTTGCCATAAACGCACACATAATAAACATCATGGCATATTCTGCCAAGAAGAAAAATGCAAATTTCATCCCAGAATATTCCGTATTATATCCGCTTACCAACTCGCTTTCGGCTTCGGGCAAATCAAATGGACAGCGGTTTAATTCAGCAGTGGCGCAGATAAAGAAAATTAGAAATCCTAAAAACGCTGGGAATATAAACCAACCGCAGAAAGGATAAACACTTATTTGCGCAAGCACTATTTGTCTTAAATTCAGCGAAGACGCCAGAACAACAACGCTCACAAGTACGAAGACCAACGGTAATTCATAGCTTATCGCCTGCGCAACTGCTCGGAACGAACCGATTAGAGAATATTTATTGTTGCTCGCGTATCCCGCCAAAAGTATTCCCAAGATTGGGATTGAGGCGATTGTCATAAATAACAGCGCACTGACTGAATAAGACATAAAATCAAACTCGGAGCTAAATGGGATTAGTCCCCAAATAACCATAACAGGCACAAATGCGAGTAATGGGGCGAGGTTAAACATAAATTTTTCTGCCCCTGTCGGAGTAATATTTTCCTTGCAGAGTAATTTTATAGCGTCCGCAATCGTCTGAAACAATCCCCAAGGTCCGACTCTGTTTGGTCCTTTCCTTTGTGTGAAAAACGCTAAAACCTTTCTTTCCATCAAAACTAAAAACAGAACTACGAGAATTAATGCTACCGCAACCACGCAAAACGGAAGCAGCGGAAAGGTTGTCATTCCTATAAATTCTGGCAAATTATATTTGTGCAATAACTCTATATATAAAAAATATAAATATTCCATTATCTATCCACCTCCGGCAGAATTACGTCCAGTGAGCCAAAAATCGCCATCAAATCTGGATAAAATGCATTTTCAAGGAGTTTAGGCAAAATTTGAACTGCATAAAACGACCCTGTGCGCCACTTTACACGATACGGTTTAGTTGAACCGTCCGATTTTACGTAACAACTGCAAACTCCACGTGGAGCCTCAACGTTTGATATAAATTCGCCTTCGGGAACTTTTAGCAGAGGTTGTTTGATTGGTGAAATAACCTCGCCGCTGTTTGATTTGAGCCAATCAACGCATTGGGAAATAAGTTTTAAGCACGCCTTCATTTCCTCGACCCTGACTTTATATCTATCGAAACTATCGCCGTTTTGTGCGGTCGGGATTTGAAAATCGAGTTCAGGATAAATTAGTTGAATAGGTGAACAGGCGAAAGGGTGAATAGTTTTGCGAGAGTCAACATTTATACCTGTTGCTCTAAGATTTGGGCCTGTTATTGAGTATTGCAAAGCACTATTTTTAGACATTATGCCGATGTTTTTTGTTCTTGTTGTAAAAATCGGGTTATTTGTAATAATATTCTCATAATCCTGAATTTTTTTAGGCATTATTTTTACAAAATCTGTAATTTTATCAAGCCAGTCACTAGAAACGTCGTGTCTTAATCCGCCAAAAGTGTAGTAGTTATACATTAATCGCTGACCTGTAAGTTCTTCAAACAGTGACAAAATAACTTCTCTGTCTCTAAACGTGTAAAAAAGTGGCGAAGTTGCACCCATATCAAGCAAAAAAGTACCTAGCCATAAAAGATGTGAAGAAAGTCTGTTCATTTCCATCGTCAAAACTCTTATGTATTGAGAACGTTTTGAAACCTCGATTTGAGTCAAATTTTCAACAGCATTACAGTAAGCAAAAGAGTTAAAAAAGCCGCTAAGATAATCAATTCTGTCAACTATCGGTAGATATTGAAGATAGGTATGACTCTCCGCCATTTTTTCCATGCCTCTGTGTAGGTAGCCGATAACCGGCTCACACGATTTAATGATTTCGCCTTCCAGTTCCAGCACAAGTCTCAGCACTCCGTGCGTTGACGGGTGTTGCGGACCGATATTAATTTTAAGTTTGTTTTTTGTAGTCATAATTTTTTGGGGTGAGAGGTGAGAGTTTTTGCGGTTCTTGCCTGCCGTTTACCGTTTACTGTTTACCGTTTACTTCTTCCTTCTCATTCCACGAAAGCCTTTCGTCTGTTTGTTTGTAATCTTTTCGTAACGGATGTCCGATCCAGCCTTTGGGCATAAAAAGCCGTTTTAGGTTTTTATTATTTGTAAACTCAATCCCGAACAGGTCGAAAATTTCGCATTCGTCAAAATAAGCGCTTTTGAAAATTTCGGTAATCGATGGAACTTTAGGCGAATTTCTGTCCACAATAATAGAAATTTGAGTATGTTGACCGATTTGTGTCGAATGTAAATCGTAAATCAATTCAAAATTATCAATCAAATCGATTGCGATAATCGTATTGAGCCTGTCAAAATCAAATTCAGCGTTGTTTTTAAGAAAATTTAATAAATCACATAATTTTGAAGCCTCAACACGAATTTTGTCAAAAGAGTTTTCTTTTTTAATAATTTCGACATTAAACTTTTCCAAAACATCAAAATTCATAAGCCAGCCCTTCCTTCAAGTCGCCTGACAATCCCCACTGTTGAAGAACAATTCCGCTGTCTTTAATTAAAACTTCGCTCTCCGCGTCGATTTTTAAATCCGAAACGTGGCTTGCTATGTATTTTTGCCTGTCCAAAATGGTTTCCTTACGGATTTTCTTTTGAAGCTTGATAAGGCTGTCTAAAAGTGCTTCGGGTTTTGGTGGACACATTGGCAGATAAATATCAACGGGGATAATTTTGTCAATTCCGTTGACGACAGCGTAGCTGTCTGTAAACATCCCACCACCGCAAGTACAAGCACCCATTGCGATAACATATTTCGGTTCGGGCATTTGTTGATACAATTTCAAAAGTGCAGGTGCCATTTTGTGAGTGATTGTGCCTGCACAAATCAGCACATCAGCTTGTCTTGGGGTAGCTCTAAAGACTTCTGAGCCAAATCTTGCGATGTCGAAATTCGCGGCTGAGGTTTGCATCATTTCTATCCCGCAACAAGATGTCGCAAATGTCAGTGGCCAGATTGAATTTGACCTTGCCCAATTGTATATGAAATCTATGCTTGAGATTATGACGTTCATTGCCACCTCAAAATATCTTTTTTTATAGCAAAAACAAGTGCAAAGAGCAAAAGTGCCAAAAATATAAATACTTCAACAATCGCAAACAGTTGTAATTGGTTGAATGTAACTGCGAACGGGAATAAAAATATTGTTTCAACGTCGAAGATTAAAAATAGGATTGCATAGTTAAAAAACTTTACATCAAATTGAACTTTTGCGTCGGAAAACAATTTCATTCCGCACTCATAAGTTGCTGATTTTTCGTCACTCGGGGCTTTTGGAGAACAGATAAAGCTTGCGATAGCCGCCGCTAGTGCAAATGCGCCTGATAAAACTATAAACACCAATAGAAAAACTAATTCTTTCAAATCCATCCTCTTGCTTTCGCATGTACTATGAGCTTGCGGAAAAATTAGGAATTTTTCTCGCAATCTCCCTTGTCCGGCTCGCACCCATACCACCGGATATCCCTCAGCTGGTATGGGTGCGAGCCGGACAAGGTCGGACTTGAAAAATCTCAAAAAACTGTCATTTTTTGGATTTTTC
>CAISJE010000153.1 GCA_903885635.1 uncultured bacterium | reverse complement strand
TATTTCTATTTTCCGCATTTGTGCAGGTGTTGCCATATCAATATCCCTTGATTCCAAATCAGCATATTTTTTATTCGGACGTTGCCACTTGCCTGCGGCGATGGCTTTTTCGGATAATATTTCAACTAAAATTTGTGCTTCTGTAAACGTTAGATTCTTACAAGTTGCCACGCCAAAACTCATTAACATTTCACGATAAACCTCATCATCAAATCCTAAAATATTTTTGAGAGTATGGATTTGTTTAATTTGCGAGAAGGAAATCATATTTGCACCCCTCTCTGATTGCCAATTCTTTCCCTCTGTGAATTCCGAATTGAACCCCAAGGACAAAAATTGCCAATGCTATTAAAAATATGTAAAATGCGTCTTCTAGTTTACTCATTTTTCCTCAAATTATTATCTGATTAATGCTTGCCTGAATTATCTCTTTATCGATTTCTGTGTTGTTTATTTGAGCGAGCTTAATTGCACGCACAAGGAGCTTCGTTAAAACTCTTGTGTTACCCGCTGAATTCTCAAAAAGCAATTTATGCAGCACTTTATTACTTGGTAAAACAGATTGGATAATGCACTTTGCATCAGTTTCAGTAAGCCCCGTAAGCCTTGTTGCAATTCCTACTCTTGAAAATAATTGCGCATATTGTCTTTTTTCTCCTCGTAAATTCATAATTAATCTAGGCATTCCCACAAGTAAAATCCCGACATTTGCTTTATCATAAATTCTTCTCAAAAGCTCTAAGGCTTTATACGGAAGGTGTTCCGCTTCGTCAACAATTATTAATCTGCCAGATGATTTAAGCTTTGTGATGATGTCTGAAAACATATTATGAATTGTACCCAATCCATCAAATCCTAGTTTTTTATGAATTTCCGAGAACAAAACTTTTGTCGTATATCCCAAATCAGCTTCTATCAAAATAACATCTGTATTTTCTATCGCATATTTTTTCACCGCATAAGTTTTACCGACTCCAGGATCCCCACAACAAACTCCGATTTCGCCATCAACGTGGCAAATCCGAGCAATGTCATAAACATCCTCAACAATAGTGGTGTTCACAAACTCAATGCTGATTTTCTTTTCACGAAGTTTTTCTATTTCAAGGAAGTTTTTAACAGCTTCATCAATCTTTTTGACATTACCGGTATAAGTGCCGGCTAGCCAAAGATGCAACGTCGCATTTGACATATTTATCGCACGGCTAACGTATGATAAAGTATAACCTTTTGCTTTAATTAATTTTTTCAGTTCTACGTTTAAGTTCATAGCTTAATCCTTACATTGCTTGCTGAGCACGTCTTTTTTGACTCTCGCTCAAGTAAATTTTTCTCTTTGGTTCAAATTCTGTGACGTATTTTGTCTGAGATTTTTCTGTATTTCTTTGAATATTTATAACTTCATCCATTTTTGTATTGGCAATTTTTGAGACCTTGTTTTGAGCCACGAACTCAGTTTTATCAAGGCTTCGTTTCAAGTTTTCGATGAGCTCTGAATTGCTCGGATTGTACTGCGTTTTGATATATTCTTTTAAAGCTTTCTGCTCTTTTTTCTTTTCAGAAAAAGCTTCTTTTAAGGTCGCTTTATCAATATCTGAATTCGCACTGAATTTAACTGGCAAGGATAATTTCGCATCACCCATAAACGAATCATCAACTACATCGAAAACCCACGCATCTTGATATATACTCGGGTCTCGTCTTAAATAAACCTTTTTACCTTTTTTGGCAATCATCCACTCAGCCCAATAAGTTATTTTTAATTCATTATCTACAATGCCGTTTCTGCCGATAGTGAATGTTTTTGAAACTCGCATACAGAAAAGTTTTAGAGCATTTTTATTAATAACTTTTTTGGTTTTAAATTCTTCGGCCCAAAGTTCATCAGGGCATTTGCCTTGCAAAATTTTACCATTAGAAGGCATTTTGTTTAAAACATTTAGAATGAAATCGTCAAAAACTGTTTTAAACTCGTCAAAATTCATAATCTGATTTTCTTTGATTTCTTTGCTTAATCTTTCAGGTCTTTCCACAACATTTCCACCTCTATACCCGATAAAGTGTTTTGATAAAAGGTTTTTAACCTTTAAAAAATCACGTTCTATCGGCTTTGTTTGGGCATTGTACGGCAGTGCAAAATGGGTTATTACATCCAAATAACTGAGCATTGCCGTTGATTTATCTTTATCATAGTCAGCTTTTACGCTACTTCTGCCACCTGCAAAATCCTTGCAGCGGTAATCTTTTCCGTTATCCAGATAAATATCGCTTGGCAATCCAAATGCTAAAACTGAATAATAGAATGACTGAAAAATATGGTCGGAGTTTGGACTTTCAAAGTGTAAGTGCCAACCGAGCCATTTTGAGGTTTTAACATCTCTAAAAACTGTTACCCAGGGGAAGCATACTTTTCCATTAACCATCACGGCCACGTCTATTTGAGCGTGGTCTGACACCCAAAAAGCACCGGCAACGATATCAGAATAATCACGCGAAACATATTTTGCATATTTTTTATTCCAAGCCTGTTGACCGTATCTTGCTAAGTATATTGCTTGTTGAGGAATTTCAGCTTCTACTCGCCTTACAAATGAACGAGTACAAGGAAAACTTGCCGCTGAGACATCTTTAAATTGTCTTGCGTAGCCTAAAGTCATTTTCCAACAGATAAATGCGGATGGGGCACCTTCTTTTAGGAATAGTGATTTAAAGTATTCAAAAGGTTCTGAGTCAATATTATTTTTACCTTTTTTATGTCCATTTTGTGAAACAAGCCCTGCCACACCTTCTTTTTCATACTTTTTTCTAGCAGACATTATGCTTTGATAAGAAGCTTTATCGGCAGGATTTTCATTGTTCCATTTTTCTAAAAATGCTTTTATTTGGGAATATTTCATTCCAGAAGTTTGATTAATTAGTTTCATATATTTATCGGCTTGCTTTTTAGCCCAATCAGGAGCATTTGAATAGATTTCTAAACTTAAGTCCTTTGGGATTTGTGGTGTGAATTGAGCATTGTATTTGTCTTGGTAATTTTGGGGTAGTGAAGATAGCAGAACTTGGTAATTCTTAAATTTTCCTGTTTTATAGACCTTAAATATATATTTGTTTGATAAACAGTTACGACGTAAAGTTTCTTTTAAAACTTTAAGAATGTCAGATAATTCGTTTATGTTAATCCAATTTTCTTCGTTCGTCATAATTTGTATCTAATAGACCCCTTTTTTCTATTTGTTTAAAAATCCACATATCGAATTTAGGATTTTTCTGTTCGCATTTCATTAGTTTGCTTATCTGTCCCGTAGATAATTTTATTTCTCTGGCTATTTCTGATTGTTTTATTTCTAAAATATCAACCGTCATCCTTAGCCAGTATGCTTTGGGCAACACACTGTCCTTCATTTTTGCCATCCTCTTCTATTTCGGTCTCCGTTCATCCAGCGAACATTAATAGCCCAAGATAGAAACGATTTATAAACAATTACCCGCCAGAGCAATATATGGCAAAAATCATCTGTATGATTGAGTTTTTAGGCTGATTTTTTGACATATTTTTGCTTGGTTGATAAGTCTATTATATGCGTGAGTTTTTAGAGGTAAAGGGCTGAAAATTAAGACTTGTAAAAAGTTTCCACCGTTTTTTTATAAAAAACAAATTATGATTGTTTAGTTGTTATAATGATGTGGAAACATGTTTCCATTACAAAAGTTAATCTCTTTTCTTAATCTTAATCTTGAATTTATTGTTCTCTCCAGCCCCAGTTTAATAATCACAAGATGAAGCCTTAACCAACAAAAATAGATAAAAAATTAAAGGCCACCTTCTTTCGACGGTGACCTTTAATTTTTCGGATTCTAATCAACTTTACTATTTCTTATTTTTTATTCCATTTATGAAACTATCTGTTTCTTTCGATAGTTCGAAATTTTGTTGTTCTAAATAAAGCATTTTTGCTTTTTCTAAATCTTGAATAGCTCCTTTTTGGTCTTTCGTAGCAATTTTAGACAAACCTCTATAGTAATAAGAATCAGCGTCTTTAGGATTAAGTGATATCGCCTTCGTTGAATCTACAATAGCTCCCTTATAATCTTTCAGCTTGCCTTTACATAGACTTCTTAGAGCGTAGACATTGGCATTATTGGAATTAATCGATATTGCTTTTGTATAATCTGTAATAGCACCTTTACAGTCTGCCATAACCGATTTAGACCAACCTCTATTCTCATAGACATAATCATTATTGGGATTAATAGCTATTGTCTTTGTGTAATCAACGATAGCCCCTTTGTAATCATTTATAGCGGCCTTGGAAAGACCTCTATAATAATAAGCATCTGCGTAACCTGGATTAATTGATATTGCTTTCGTATAATCAGCAATTGCTTCTTTATAATCTTTTAATTCTGCCTTAGACCAACCTCTTAACACATAAGCACTCACATAATTGGGATTACTAGGATTAATAGATATTGCTTTTGTGAAATCAGAAATTGCCCCTTTATAGTCTTTTACCATCGTTTTAGATTTGCCTCTTAGCACATAAGTATCAGCAATAACTGGGTTCATAGATATTGCCTTTGTTAAATCTTGAATCGCTCCTTTGTAGTCTTTTGCATCAAACTTAGAACTGCCTTTAATATAATAAGCTTTAGCTTCATCTAAATCAACAACATTTGTATTTGTTGGATTAGTCGGCTCTTGTGGCAAAGCATTATTTGATACGCCATAAGATGCTTGAGTCATCAATAAAAAGCCAATGACTGATAAACATATAACATATTTTTTCATAAAAAGCCCCTTTATAAGTTTTTGTAATAACCAATAAGGATAATAAATCTAACACAATGGAAAACATATGGTAATTATGTTAATCCTGTATAGCCCAATTGAATATAAATTATACTTGCTCACATTGATGTATTTTGGCATATGTTGATTAATGCTCTAAGAAAAACTCATTATAATATCATTTGTGTATATTTCCGTCGTACTCTTCATCGTCAATTATATACTTATAATCCCCATATTTTATATTTTTTAAAACGAAAAATTCAGGGTGGTAATGATAGGAATAATTATAAGCTTTACATTCAAATATTGACCCATTATCTA
Organism: uncultured bacterium; assembly: GCA_903885635.1. GTDB lineage: Bacteria > Cyanobacteriota > Vampirovibrionia > Gastranaerophilales > Gastranaerophilaceae > CAIPUE01. The sequence goes on along the minus strand of CAISJE010000153.1, from coordinate 8,439 downwards.
ATTTATAATGTTTATCATAATCACAACCGTTAAATTCACCTGAAATATATGTTTTTAAAACTACGGCGTAACCATCTTTACATAAATCTTCAAAATCTATCGCAAAAGAGGGTTTAATTGTGAAAAGAATAATAATTAATGTTAAAACTTTCTTCATCAAAGTCCTCCTTGTTGAAATCGTTTTGTTGAAAACTCAATTTATTTGTATATTTTATAAAGGAATTTAATACTGTTTTCTAAATTATACTTAAAATTAGCTTTATTCTCTACTGTGTAAGTATTTTTAAGTTCAAATTCAAAAGTGTCTTTTAAAATACCTTTTTTAAAGACTACAGTAGCCTGAAAAATGTTTTCATCATTTTTTTTTGAATTAGCCTTGATTTCTATTTTGCAATCGTCATCAATTGCGGCTAAATATAGCGGGACTGGGTTAGGGAAAGTTCCATATTCATATACAATTGCTTTAGTTTTATCGCTATTATCAAAGTCTTTAATATCTAATGAACTAAAATTTTGTTTAATTTCTTCAAATGATGGCTTGGCAATATTATTTATAAAATTATCAATTAATTCAATTATTTCTTCATTGTCAACCATATTCAATTACTCCTACGGTTTAGCATTGCCACAATAATATCAAGTATAACTGATTTTAATAAAAAGGTGTAAATCTTTCTATTAGCTATTTAGATATAATATTTTAATTTCAAATATGCCCTTTGGGCATTATTCCCAAATAGAAAAATCTTTTGTATCGGGTTCAGCAGTATCCCACCCCGAGGCAAGTTGTGCATAAAAGCCCATTACTTTATCAATTTTTAACCATTCCTTTTGGGCAATCATTGATAAAAGACCTGCCATTTTATTGACCATATATTTGTTCAATTGCATCATATCATCTTGAGAAAGCTGATTATAGATTATATAGGAGAATGAGAAAGGAGGAACTGGGGTTAAAAAGCACTGTGTGTCTATAACAGAGGCTTAAAACCGAGATTGACAAAAACTACCTGAATTCTCATTTTTCCTGCATGTTTTTACCGGTCAAAAATCGTTTTCTCTAAAAAATTATCCCGAGAACCCCACATTCTATGCGTCTTTTCAGCTTTGGGCAAAAAAGTCCTATTCCGGTAATTTTTGTCAACGCGGAACCATGGGTAGGAACTTTGTTCCCCCTTCCTTTTTACTCACCCCGATTTCAAGAACCTTTCCTAAGTCAATATTTACAACGTTTTTAGACATTCTTACGGCGTTTCAGGCAGTTTCTGCAAGATTTTCAGAGCAGTTACTTACACTTTTCTTGCAAAAATTACCAGTTTGTCAATCAATCATGCAAGTTGAAGTTATTTTTAAAACTATTTTTTTTGTGTTTTGACGAAATAGTAAGTGCTTAAAACTTTAATTTCAAAATCTTCAGCTGATTTTTTGGTTTTCTCAATTTTATTTTTTACAGCATCAAATTTTGTATAAGTTATTTTTTCACTTATACAATCCTGATTGAATAATATTGAAGCCGTTGTTAATTTATCCTCAATATTTGCATCAGGATATTTTTCATCAACAATATTAAAAATGTTTTTTAAGTATAAATTATAAATATTTAATATTTTATTAAATTCATCAATATTATCCAAAATACTAGTTTGAATATTTTCATCATCAATAAACATGCTTCCTAAATTATTTAAGAGCCAATCCAATGAAACTTTATAAGTCGAGCATAAAATAATTGCTTTTTCTTTGCTTAAATCAGTTATTCCTTTTTCAACTCTGCTAAAATATTGCTTGCTTACGCCGATACTTTTAGCCATCTGTTCTTGAGTGATACCAATCGTTTCACGTATTTTTTTAATTCTATCATTTTCATTTATTTTCATAATTTTCACCATATAGATTGACAAGTAACTACACATAGTGTATCATATATTATATAATAACATAAAAACATGTAAAATATCAATATTGGTTTACCTTGTAAACTAATTGACATAAAAACGCTGAACGACTCGCAGCTTGGGAGCTTTAGAGCTAAATTAGTAATGCGAAGTTGTTTTATAGCGTTAATTGTAATGCAAAACAGGAGGCTAAATGACAGATTGGATATCAACCAAAAAATTGGCACAAGTACAAGGAATTACTCCGCGTGCAGTCAGAAAAGCAATCTCTGAAAACAAATATATCACAAGAACAGTTGAGTCCAAAAATGGGTTAATGTATGAAATCTTTGTCCCTTCGCTCAATCCGAACGTCCAAAATTTAATCGACTTTGAGAAATTTAGAAAAGATAATGAGAAAAGTGCGGAACCTGAATTGAGAAAAAATGATGTTCCGCCTCATGCTAAAAAAGTTGCATTAGCAAGATATGATTTGGTAAATCTATGGAGTGACTACAAAAATAATTCTACTAACAGAACCCAAGCAGCAAAAGAATTTTTACATATATACAACGAGGGACAACTTTACCCGATTTTATTTGAAACGCTTAAAAAGGTTTCACTCGGAACAATTTATCGTTGGTCAATGGCTGTTAAAGTAATCAATAATTATACGCAGCTGATTCCCGATTACAATTACGGCGAAAACTTATGCAATGCAAATTTGACAAGAGAAGAAGAGCTTGTATTTATGAACCTTTTGCTTTCACCAAATAAAATAAACATCGGCAAAGCTACAAGACTGACAAAATTTATTTTGAATAAAAAAGGATTAAATTCGCCAACTTCGGAGCGGAATTTTAGAAGATTTGCACAAAATTATCAGCAGAAACATTTTGATAAATGGGTTTTGGCTCGTGAAGGTCAAAAAGCACTTCGCGACAGAGTTGAACCATTTATCAATCGAGATATTTCAAAACTTGAAGTTGGCGATGTCTTGGTCGCAGATGGACACAGACTTGCATTGATGGTAATCAATCCTTTCACGGGCAGACCTGTGCGTGCAACATTAGTTGGCTATTTGGATTGGAAATCCACCGCCCTTGCAGGTTTTGAAATTATGCTTGAAGAAGACACACAGTGCGTTGCATCTGCACTTAGAAATTCAATAATAGGTCTCGGCAAGATTCCGCGAATCAGTTATCAAGATAACGGAAAAGCGTTCAAAAACAAATTTTTCAACGGGGATTTGCAGGAGTGCGGTTTAAGCGGTTTATTTGCAAACTTAGGAATTGTTCCTATTTTTGCAAACCCTTACAATGCAAGAGCAAAAATTATCGAGCGGTTTTTCAGAGAATTTCAGGACAGTTTTGAAAGATTATTACCGTCTTTTGTAGGTTCTTCGATTGCCGACAAACCTGCATATATGATGCGGAACGAGAAGTTTCATAAAGCTAATCATAACGAATTTGTTCCGACAATCGAACAGCTTGTGGAAATGCTTAATAAGTGGATGGAATTTCACTATTCACAGCCTTGTCCGAACGTAAAAGGCAAAACAATCGGCGAAGTATTTAATGAAGGCAGAGGCGAAGGTGTTGATATTACTGTCCTTGACGACTTAATGCTCGCTCAAGAAATTAAAACAATTAATAGAAACGGAATAAGATTTTTACGCTCGGATTACTACAATGAGTGCCTTTACGGGCTTCGCGAACGCGTAATTATCAAGTACAGCCTGTTCGATTTATCAAAAATCAGAGTTTATACGCTAAAAGGTAAATTTATGTGTGAAGCCGAACGGACTATGCCTGTTCATCCTATGGCAAACTACCTTGGCGAGCCTAAAGATGTTGCGGAATTAAAATTCAGAATTAAACAGCAAAAAAGGCTTGAAAAACAAACTATTAAAGGTATTGAAAACTACATGAAGTCTGAAACTTCGCTTGATTGGCAAAAAGTTCCTACAATGAAGGAAGCAAAATTGATTGAAACAGGTATTGAAGTTCAGGATGAAGAAATTAGCAATGGCAGACCGTTTTTTGAACACAAATACCAAAGATACGAATGGCAGTTGAAAAACGGATTTGAAACCGAAGACGATAAACTTTGGTTTGATGATTATGAAAAAAGTCATGAATATGAGGAGATATATGGATGAAAAAGAAATTTGTTAAGACCAAAAACGTTAAAAACTTTATCACCGTACTGAACAATTTGCAGAATCGACCCGAAGGAGTTCCAGGGATGGCGTTGATTTATGGCGAACCAGGTTTGGGCAAAACCAAAACTACAATTTGGTGGGCTGTAAACAACGGTGCGGTTATGGTTAGTGCAAAACATTCAATGACAACTAGGTGGCTTTTAGAAGAATTAGTTTATGAACTCGGAGAAACACCGCTGTACAAGACTTCAGAACTTTTTCAGCAAGCCGTACGCCAAATTCTTAACTGTCCGAGAGTGATTATCGTAGATGAAATTGATTATCTTGCCGTGGATAAAATGGCGATAGAAACACTTCGCGACCTGCACGACAGAACAGGCGTTCCGATTGTTATGGTCGGGATGAGTATGGCGGATAAAAAACTCATCCGCCACAAACACCTTTTTGACAGAATTTCGGAAATTCTCAGATTTGAAACATTCGATTTTAACGACGTTAAAACGCTCATTACTGAACTATCTGAAGTGAAAATAACGGACGAAGCAATTGAGTTTATTTACAAAAACGCCAACAGGTTCAGACAAATCGTCAAGCTGATAAACAAAGCCGAAAATCTTGCTCAGGCAAACGGATTAAAACAAATTGACGTTAAGGATTTACAGCACTACATTGTAGAACTCAGAAAATCAGGAGGGAAATAACATGGATAAAATTCAAAAACTGGCAGAAAAATTAAATAAATTTACTTTTGACGATATTGCAATTCTTGCCGAAATGGAAGATGACGCTGTTGAAAAATCACTTGAAAAACTTGTGCAGCAAGAAATTTTAAAAGAAATGAAGCAGGGATACATTTTAAATGTAAAACCTGCGGAGGTTACTCCGTCTGCACATCCTGAAGCGCAAACCCATTATTTCGGCAAAAAATCTACATTGCTTGAAAATGCAAGAAAAGTCAGTATTTCAGCAGGAGATGAGGAGGCTTTTAAAAACGCACCCGATTACAATAAAGCCAAAGCATTAAAATATTTGCCACTTATCAAGAAAACCCACGGACTTTATGGCAAAAAATTAAGGCGGTTTATAAAAAATTATAACGAGCAAAATCCCGACTCCAAAACAAGCTATGCAAGCCTTATGAGGGCTAGAAGAATTTTTGCTCTAAAAGGGAAATCAGGCTTGCTCTCCGCTTATGGTCATGCAAAAGGCAAAAGCTGTGTCCACGATATTTACTACAAATTTTTCAAAGAATTGTACCTAAGTCCTTTGAGACTTTCTGTTGCTCAATGCGTAAAAGAAGTTCAGGACTGTTATTTGATACCGCAGAATGAAATGCCTTCGGTTGTGAGTTTTCGAAGAAGACTTCATCGCGAAATGTCACCTCTACAAATTAAAGCGGAAAGGAACGGAATATGTTTTTAAAAAAAAAGAAGGTATAGCATTAAAGGTGCAATGCTTGCCAAAAGGATTACTCAGAAAAAACTTGCCCAAAAATTGGGGTTTTCTTTTGCTTATATCTCAAGATTAATAAACGGAACTCGCTACAACAGAACTTTTGAGCAATATATCGCATCCGAACTCAATATTGATTACAGAAGATTTCACTAGAAAGGAGATTTATGAAACTGAAACCAAACATTCCACCGCAGGTTACCCAAAGTCTGTTAAATAAAATCGTTATTATGCAGACCGAAATGGAAATTAATCGGCTGAAAAAATTGATTGAAATTGAAGAACTGGAGCAAAGGCTCAAAGGTTTATCACAAAGAATTGCGTATTTATAGAAAGGAGAAAATTTATGAACGAAAAAGAAGTACAGGAAAATTTTAACAAACAAAACGGAGTGTATAATGCTCTTCAAAGATCTATTTTTGATTGTATGGACAGAACAAGGGATGCTGAATTGAAAATCAGTCAATTAAATTCTGAGAAAGAAGAATTGAAGCTGTTACGACCAAAACATTTGGCAGACAAAAAGGATATTACCGAGTTAAATCAAAAATTGAAAAATATTGATGAAGATTTGGAAATTCAAAAAGATTTAATCACCGGCTTGGCAGAGAAAATAAAACCGCTAAAAAATGATATTGTATTTTGCGGAAAGAATACGAATGCTTGTTATCAAGAGCTTGTTCAGGCAAAAATGGATAAAGTCGCAAAAGAATTTAATGAACTGGCAAAGCCTTTAGCCGAAATAACAAAAGAATATATTGTTCTTGAGTATATAAAAAATGATGATAGAAATTATTGGACATCCCTCGGCGAAAAATTTGGCTTTATTCCACATATTGGTTCAGAGAAACCTTTTTTAAACGCTAATATCCATGGGTTGTATATTGATAATTGTAAAGAAGTCCAAAAAAAAAATAATTTACCGAATTATCAATATTATAAAGCCCCAAGTTTATTTTAAAATTTCATATTAGAAAAAAGCCCGCACAAATTAATTTGTGCGGGCTTTTTCTTTTCCTAGGAATACAACCTCATAACAACCCCTAAAAATCAAAATTAAAAGGATTTAAAAGGTTTTTAAACTGGGTTTGGTGACATAATTATATGAAATTATTTCTCAAAATTAATTTCTCCTACAATGAATTCTGTATCTTCATTACAGATTTTTTGAAGCCATTTTATAGACTCAAGATAAGTTTTAGTGGTTTTTGGCATAAAAAATACAACAATATCAATATCAAAAGTTCCTGCTAAAACTATTAATTCGCCTAAACTTTCAGGAAATTTGCTTTTTGATGCAAAAAATAAAATATTCCGCTCGGTAATTTTCTCTTTACCGGTGAGGCAAAACTGTCTATCCTTTAAAGGTTTCTGAATTTGGATTCCGATTGATTCTCCCATAAATCCAACATTTTTAAGTAAATATTTGTATAAATCCTCTGCCCCTTTAAGCTTTTGTTCAATCTTAAATGTCTTAACCTCAGTCATATCTAATATCCTCCTTGTTTTTACTCACAAGGACAATAAATCAAAAGACATCCAAAAAGACTAAAACCCAACGAAGATGAAACATTCAGACACCAAATTTAACACATTTTAACCTATGCCGAGAAAGATTTATGTTTGTATTACAATAATAACCATAGGAGTTAAAGACGCCTATTAGCATTGTTTGATAAATTTAAAGCAATAAAAGGTTAAAAAATGGAAGATTTTTTTTTGAAAAATGAATATGAAATGGATTTAATTTTTAAAAATAGCGAATTATTTGGAGCAGATGCTATTGGAAAATTAAAACTATCTCCTAACGAAATATCTTTCAGCATTATTTCTATGTATAAAGATTTTTCGCAAGATGAAATCTCTAATAGCTTTAATAGATTAATTAGAGTCATAAATTGTGAAACTTTAAATCATCAAAAAATAACATTATTTAATTCTAAAAAAATCGGGTTTAATTGCTCTGTAGGATTAAATGGTGAAACTTATAATGCCAAATTTACTTTTGTTTCGCAGTATTGTATTATCGGAGAACACTTTAATTCCTTAGATAACGATAATAAAATAACAGAAATTGAAATTAAACAAAATACTTTAAAACAATGGATTGATAAAACAATTGTTACGTATGATTTGGAAGAAGACCATTCATCCACTTACAAGGTTAAATATAAACCGCCTTTCTATGAATCAAAAATAGATGATAACACGAAAATTAATTTTTTTATAACTGCATCTCATAATTTTAATGCGTATAAAGATCCTAATTTTGAGATTAATTATTTTATCAATTATTATTTTTCAAAAGCTGAAACTATTGTTTCAGCTTTAACTTATCTCCACAATTGGGAACTATTATTTAGCATTTTTATGGGGCAAGCCTATGATATAGATGCAATTTCATTTAAAACTAAATCAAAGATTAATAAATGTTATTTATATTACATAAAAAAGAAAAATTATCCTTATGATTTACATTTTTTAGAAGTTCCTTTACCATGTGAAAAAATTAATGAAGATTTAGGAAAAATATTTTTAAAATGGTATTCAATGAATGATAAAATGAAACGTTCAGCGATATTATTCTATAAAGCATTAAGCCAACCTTATAATGGAGAAGAAACTTTTCTTAATGCAATAAAGGCAGTAGAAGGATTTACGGATGAGTTTGGGGCAACTTTTTTTGATGAAGAAATATTAAAAACTCAAGTAATTCCACATATAAAAGGAAGTTTAAAAAAAATATTGAATGATAATAAAAATATAAAAGATTTTGCAGATGCTCTAAAAAATACGAATAAGTATAAAGAGGGTGCGGAATAATTCCTCCGGAAACATGAATAATTGTTAAAATCATGTACTTTTTGCCTTGAATTTGGTATACTTAAATAGTTACAGATATTGAATTTGAGGTGGATTATGAGTATAAAAAATGACACGGGTTTGAGT
>CAISJE010000152.1 GCA_903885635.1 uncultured bacterium | reverse complement strand
TGGCATAGATGACAAATTTGTTAAGGTTTGTGCAGGACTTTGGAATTTTCATTTAGATTTTGCATAAAGAGAACAAACCTTGATGAAAAATCGTCTTTTTAGTTTTTGGCATTATTTTATTTCGCAATATGTCTAATATTAATCTGGATAATTTAGAAACGGCACAAAACAGAATTTATTATGCAATTTTTTATGCTGTGAGTGCTTTAGCTTATGAAAATGATTTTATAACATCTAAGCATAAACAACTTATGGGTTGGTTTAATAAAAAATTTATTCATGAAAACAAAATCTTTGGTGAAAATATGTTCGATATTTATAAAAATTCATTTTCAAACAGACTAAAAGGTGACTATGAAATTTTATTCTTAACTAATAAAGAGGATATGGTAAAATCAATTGAGGAAGCCGCTTTTTTTGTTGAAGAAATTAAAAAATATTTTATAAAAGTTCTTTAATTATATTGTTTATTGTCGAAAGCTTTTTTTTGTTATTTTTAATGCTTCGAATATTTTTTTGTAGCTCTTTCAAAACGGAAAAAAGGACAAATTAATTAATCTTATTTTGTCGGACAGTAACTTGTAGGATGGGCATGTAATTTAATGGCTAATTTGAACAATTTCGTACGCATTTGCCCATTATTGATATAAGGTCGTAAGCCCTTGCGATGGGCTGAAGCCCGTCCTACTATTTCTAAACTTCTTCAACTCTCACCTTTAACTTCTCCCTTCTCCCCTTATAACCTTTTCGGACTATTGATATTTTTGAAATTTTCATTAATATAAATATATGTGCGTGTGTGTTTTTCATAGGCACCAAGGTAAAATTTATTGAGGTGAAATTGGTCTTGTCTTCTGAAAAAAATCTATACGAAATCCTTGAAATTTCTTCAACATCAACTACGTCTGTTATAAAATCGGCGTATAGAAAGCTTGCCCGAAAATACCATCCTGACCTCAATGCAGGGGATGTTTCCTGCATAAGAAAATTCAAAGAAATTACAGAAGCCTATGAGGTTTTATCTAATGAAGAAAAAAAGAAAAATTATGACCTTTTAAGAGGGTTTTATACAGAAAATTCCCAAGCAAAACGTAATGAAGCAGAAAAAGCATACAAAGAAACTCTAAAAGAAGAAAAATACAAATCAGACAGTTTTTCTGATGTCTTCAGTGATATTTTGGAGGGGTTTAAAAATACTACTTCATCGTCTACAAGGCAAAATTTCAAAACTAAACAAAACCGCCCTGAACGTGGTAGTGATGTTAATACGGATATTACAATTACAATGATTGAAGCGATTGAGGGAACAACAAGAATAATTAATATATTACATACAGAAGTGTGTCCAAATTGTGAGGGTAAAATATTTTTAAATGGCACTAAATGTCCAATTTGTAAAGGATTGGGTGAACAATCAATTCATAAAAAATTGACGGTAAAAATCCCTGCCAACATTAAACACGGTTCAAAAATACGAATTGCAAATGAAGGTAATACAGGTTATAACGGCGGCAGAAATGGAGATTTATATTTGAATATCAAGGTTGAAAATAATTCAATTTTCAAATATGATGGACTTAACGCACTTTGTACGATTCCGATTACTCCATTTGAAGCTGTTTTAGGTGCTTCAATAGAAGTTTCAACTCCAACAGGTAAAGTTATGATGAAAGTTTCTCCAAATACACATTGCGGACAAAAATTCAGACTTTCAGGACAAGGGCTTCAACAAGACGGAAAAAGGGGGGATATGATTGTTACAGTGAATATTGAAACCCCTAAAAATCCATCAGAAAAAGAAATTGAATTATACAAAAAATTGAAAGATATTACCAAAAATGATATAAGAGAAAATAAATGACAGAAAAATCAAGAATTATAGAAATTTTCACATCAATTCAGGGAGAAGGACCATACATAGGGGTAAAACAACTGTTTATAAGGTTTTGCGGTTGTAATTTAAAATGTGATTACTGCGATACTCAAAATATTTCCAATGAATTTTATCTGGAATTTACACCGGAAGAATTAAAAAAACATATAGAAGAATTTAACTTAAAATCTTTACATTCTATTTCGCTCACAGGTGGTGAACCATTGCTTTGGAGTGATTTTTTGCTTGAGTTTTTACCGCTTTTGAAAGATAGTTTTAAGGGTAAAATTTACCTTGAAACAAATTCGACCTTGAAAAATAATTTAGAAAAAATTATTAATTATGTAAACATAATTTCTGCTGACATTAAACTTCCAAGTGCCTCAGGCATTGAAAATTCTTTTGCAGAACACGATGAATTTTTCAAGGTAGCTAGAAAATATGACAAAGAAATTTTTGCCAAAATTGTTTTTGATGAAAATATTTTAGATATTGAAATTTCTCATTGCTTAAAATTGGCGACAAAATACAATTTAGCGTTAATTTTGCAACCTAAAACAATTGATGGTAACATTTCTCCGGATAAGGAAAAAATCCTTGAAGTGTTTAACAAATTTTTAATAAGCCATCCTGACACAAGAGTAATTCCTCAAGTACACAAGTTTTTGGGGGTTAGGTAAAATAGTTTTAGGCAATGCAAATAGGATTACATGTACTAGTTTGACCATTCGGTAATTTATAACTCATGTTTGCCAAATTAGAATTAACCAGCCCAATGCCATAATCATTTTTAGAGCCAAACGGATTGTTTGATTGTGGATTCTCGTTCCCGGCAAAAGATTGAGCACCTTTATTGACCACTTGAGAAGATGCTACCCCTTGTATTGGAGGTTGTTGAGAAAATAAGAAGTTTGCAGGATTAATTGCCATAATAATACCTTAATTTTTTACCTATATTTATATAAAAACATGAAAATTATTTTTATTTCCAAAATAAGAACAATCGTTACAAAAATTACAAAACTAATTCTGCGGGTAACTTGATTTAGAGAACTAAACTCGAATTTACAAGTTAAATTCGAGTTTAGTTCTCTAAATCAAGATTGTATTCAATTTCATTAAATTACAAATGGTGACTTTTCTAATCAACAATTTTTGTAAATTGAGTTACCACATCAGCCTTATTCCGTTCAAATATTTTGTAACCTTATTTATTTTAGTTCAGAATAAATTATTTATCTCTTTTTATCATACAAGTTACATCCCGAGTTGCAATCAAGCAAAGATGAAACTTAGTTGCAAAACCTTTACAATCGTGCCTGGCTAGCCCCTTTGTGGTACTATCAACGAAAAGTGCTGTATGGTAATTGCAAATACGAATTTGAAGTTAAGAGGAAGTTATGAATAAACAGCAACTTACCACAAAGATTTGGAAATCTGCAAAAAAAATGCGTTCTAAAATTGAGGCAAATGAGTATAAGGATTATATTTTATAAATATCTCTCTGATAAAGAATTAATATTTCTAAAAGAAAATGATTTTACTGTAAGTGATATAAAATCAATTACAGAAGACGATGCAGAGACCGTAAAATATCAATCTCCACAAAGGCAAGTACGACAAATTGGTAAACATAAAAAAAGCTATGCTTGAAAAAATGTTTGTATAAAAACTTAAAAAGAAAGGAGTAAATGATATGACACTAAAAAATAAATTAGGAATTACCGATTCTGCTGAACTTGCCAGAACTGAAGAAAAAATCAGCAAAAAAAAAGCTGTAGAATTATTTGTATATGGACTTTTGGACAAATTAGAGGCAGGAAAATTTTCTGCACTGGCAGAAATTCACAAATATCTTTTTGATGAGATATTTGGTTTTGCAGGTATAGTGCGCGATGTCAACATTGCTAAAAGTAATTTTAGATTTGCTCCTGTTATGTATTTAAACGCATCATTAATTCATATTGATACTATGCCTCAATCAACATTTGATGAAATAGTAGAAAAATACGTAGAAATGAATGTGGCTCACCCATTTCGTGAAGGTAACGGGCGTAGTACAAGGATTTGGTTGGATGTAATGCTAAAAAAGGAACTTGGGCAGGTAATAGATTGGAGCTTGATTGATAAAAATGATTATCTTTTAGCTATGGAGAGAAGCCCTATAAAAGATGTTGAAATAAAGCATCTTTTAAAAAATGCCTTAACCGATAAAATTAATGATAGAGAAATCTACATGAAAGGTATTGATACAAGTTACTATTACGAAGGATACACTATTTTTAAAGTAGATGAATTGGAATAACAATTTCGATATTTTACTATAAGGAGCATTAATCACTATGGCATTTCAAGCAGAATCAGATTTTGAAAAAACGTTGATAGAACTGCTTTAAAGCTCAACGGGTTTATCAACGGGATTTATTGCGACAAATACAAAAAAATAACAAGTGCCTTTGAACACTTGCTATAATTACTTTTTAAAGATTGGGCCCGGCTGGATTCGAACCAGCGACCAAAGGATTATGAGTCCTCTGCGCTACCGCTGCGCCACAAGCCCAAGTGTTATTTAGTTTTCAATGTCTGTTTGTGGCGGCGGTAGCTTCACTACCTAACTCGTTCAAAATGATACTTAATCATTTCTCCCTCGCGTGCCACAAGCCCAAGTGTTATTTAGTTTTCAATGTCTGTTTGTGGCGGCGTTGCGCTACATACTTCTTGAAATGATATTTAATCATTTTCCCTTCTGAGATGCCACAAGCTTCCAAAGATTAATTTACTATAAAAAATTATTTTTTGCAAGTGAATCTCCCAATTCAAAAAAAAGAGCAATGGCCATAACCATTACTCTTTCTTAATTATTTTAAATCAAATTTAGTTGTACAAGACATATTTTGATTTTCCATCATGAGGTAGAACTTGTTGATTAAAGAAATCTAAAACAAATTCATCATAAATACCCGCTGTGGTATTCCCTGCAGTCGCTACTGATAATTTATTTGGTTTCCTTGTCCCGTTTACATCAACAACTATTCTGCAACCTGTTTGGCCTGCTGTTGTACAGCTTGCTGCTGTTTGAGGAAATGATATAACCATACCATCGCTAAAATACAAGATATAATTTGTACCACTTTGAAATGGAACTCCCAATGTTGTGGTTGTTGCGGCACTGGTATTGATAACATTCATTCTACCTGTAAACATGTTATATATTGTTGCCGAACCTGCTGTTGTCCCAGAATCTAATGCACCGAAGTCTGCATTGTCCAAAGCAACGTTCATTGTAATTGCTTGGTTTAAAGTCGAAACTATTTTCTTGAATCCTGTTTTAAATTCAGCTTGACCTGTTTGGTTCATAAGTGTCGGAATAGTCATAGCAGCGACAACCCCTATAATACCCAATGTGATCAATACTTCTGCCAAAGTAAATCCGAGTCTTTTTGTCATAATCTTTCCACCTTTCATTTTGTTTACTACTTTTAATATTGGAGCAACAATTCCTCAAAATTGTTCAAACCTCATTAATATCTTTTCTTTGTATTTAAATATTAGCAAGTTTTTTATAAAAAGTCAACTAGTTAATATTTTCGCAATAAAAACTTTAAAATTTATAGATAGTTATTGGTGCCACAAATTATGAAAATTTAAACTCATGTAACGAATATTTATCAATTTAATCAATATTTGACCCATTTATTTTTCAGCATTGTTAATTCCCCATTGTTTTTCATCCTCTCAAGAATACTATCCACTTCATTTTTTAATCGGAAAGAAATAGGACCTTTTTTAAACCCTATTGCATAAGGCTCTTTTGTATATCTTTTAGGCAAAATTTTCACTGAATGGTCGCAAAGAGCAAATCCGATTAATATGGTATCATCAGAGGTCATTGCGTCTGCTTTCCCTTGTTTAAGTGCACTGTAACCCCTTGTATAAGTTTTAAACCCGATAATATTGGCATCAGGAGCGATTAACCTAAGATTTTTTTCGGCGGTTGAACCAAATATAATTATAACTCTTTTTCCATTTAAATCTTGTATAGATTCAATTCCGCTATCTTTAGGTACTAAAACAGCCTGTCCCGCAACATAGTATGGAATCGAAAAATCAATAATCTCTTTTCGCTGGCTTGTTATAGTCATCGTTGCAATAATCATGTCAACCTGCCCCGAGCTTAATAAAGAAATACGATTTGATGGAGTAACCGGCTTAAATTCAATCTTTTTTTCATCCCCCAAAATAGATTTTGCAATATATTTTGCCAAATCTACGTCAAAACCCACTAACTGCTGTTTTTCATTCATATATCCAAACGGTTTTGTGTCATATTTTACACCTACAATTATCTTGCCACGCTTTATAATTGTATTTAATGTATCAGTATTATTCTCTTTCTTTGCACATCCGGCAAATAATATTACAAAACATGATGCAATAACAATTAATAATTTATTCTTCATACCAACCTCTTTTCATAGCCAAAATTAATTTAAACTAAGAATGGTTAATTTTCAAGTGTATTCCCTTATAATATCAAACAAAAGAATGAGATTATCCCCTATTTTTTGCGACAATGCCAGTTGATTTATTAAAATTTAAATGATATAATAGAAGTTGTAGTTAACAATTTAAGAGGATTTTATTGTATGGAGAATATGAAAAAGAAAGCCCAGTCCCTTATTGAATATGGTCTAATTTTGGCACTGGTTGCCGTAATTGCGGTGACTGTTCTGAGTAAATTCGGAAAAACAATGACGGATGCTGCTGATAAAACAAATACTGCCGTTTCAAATGCAAGTGACAACGCGACATCACAATATTGCACAAGTATCGGTTCTACTTTAAACACAACTACCGGTTTATGTGGACCTTAATATAGAATAATAATTTTCGGACTTTTATAACATAATCGCGCAATGACGACGAAGATAAAATGTTTTAATGAAATTGTGAATGTAAAGCAGGCAGATGTTTGAAGTCTTAGAGCTTACGCCATGGGGGGCACTCTTTTTAGCTCCGTAATCCTTTTGTATTTTTTAGATACACAAATTGGGGAGAAAAATTCTCATCACAATTTAACACAATTAAAATCCTTAGGCACATTTTTAACGAATTTGGTACATCCAACTCGTGAAAACACATCATTGCGACATCTTTCCAACCAAGTTTCAATCTCGCAAATTTAGCGGGGAATTCAGCATTCAAATCCTCTGTCAAAGTAAAAATAACATATGAAATCGCTTCTTGTGCAATATTATTTTGTTTTATTAATTCGTTCAACAGCTCCAACGTAGCGTCTTCTAAAGCTTCTGTCGAATTGGTGTCAACAGTTGTTGCGCCTCTAATACCTTTTGTAATCATAAAAATTTGTCTCCTACGGAAATTTTTGCTCCATTTGACCAATCACGCGAGGACATTTCCGCTTTGCCCTCGGGTTTGACATTGACAATCAATAAAATCCCCTTTATTGTCGCAATTTCCATTCCTTCTTTTGTGATGCTTAAAACTTCACCGGCCTCGCCTTTAAAATCTTCTTTAATAACCCTTGTTTCCATAATTTTAACCGTTTTTTCATTAAAAAAACAATGCGCTGACGGTGATTTATATAACCCTCGAACCAGATTATGGATTTCTCTCGCTGATTTCGACCAATCTATTTGAGATTCTTCTTTTTTAATTTTATGTGCGTATGAAACATTTTCGCAGCATTGTTCTGTTGGAATAATCGCGCCACTTCTAATATTCAAAAGCGTAACTTCGATTAATTCGGGAGATTTTGCAGAGATAAGTTCAAAAAGTTCTTCGTAGTTCATGTTTTCGGTAATTTCGATTTCATCTCTTAAGCAAATCGCGCCGCAATCAAGTCCTTCCTCTGTGAGCATTGTACAAATCCCTGTTTTTTTATCACCGTTAATAATCGCTCTTTGAATAGGATTTGCTCCCCTATAAAGTGGCAGCAAGGAGGCATGCAGGTTTATAGTTGCGTATTTGGGGATATCCAAAACCTCTTTGGATAAAATTTGTCCGAACGCAAATGTGACAAAAAAATCAGGGGTTAAGTCTTTCAATTTTTTTTGAATTTCAAAGTCTTTTTTAATCGAAACAGGCTGAAAAACTTTAATCCCATGCTCAAGTGCATATTTTTTAATCGGCGGCGATGAAATTTTATGCCCCCGTCCTGTCGGCTTATCCGGTTGTGTAACAATCGCTACAATCTCTATTTTATCTGAATTTACAAGATAATCCAACGATTTCAATGCGATTTTAGGAGTTGCAAAAAATACAACTTTTATCATTTTTGTTCCTTCATTAAACTTTCGTTAATTTCTGCCTCTAATTCACTCTCATCAATCATTTTGTCCGGTTCTAGCGGTGGAAAATGCTTTTGGGCAAGTCCTTGTTCGACTTCAAATCTGTTTCTCGCGTGATCTATAAACAAAATACCGTCAAGATGATCAAATTCGTGTTGAATTGCTTTTGCCAACAAGCAGCCGTCTTTAGCCTCTAAAACAAAAGGGCGACCATTTCTGTCCAGTGCTTTTATCAAGACATTTTTATATCTTCTGACATCGGTATAAATATCAGGAAAGCTTAAACACCCCTCATTACTGATAAAAGCACCTGATTTTTTAATTATTTTGGGATTGATGAACACAATTGGGTTCAAAGTTTCATCACCCGATGAAGTATCTATTACAAAAACCCTGTAATTTTCCCCTATTTGTGGAGCAGCAAGCCCTACGCCGTTTTGAGAATATAATGTATCCAGTAAATCCTTAACTAATTCTTTTATCTTTTTTGAAATTTTATGAACTTCTTTTGACGGTTGACGCAAAGAGGGAGTTCCATAAGTTAAAATTTTTCTTATAGCCATTATTTCTTCCTTAAATTATCCTCAATATTTTTATTATAGCATGGAAACGATGAACGTTTCCCAACGGTCCATACGTCCAAAATAGATTAATAATTCTTAATTATTTTGCTAAAAAAAAATTATGCGCTAAAATAGAAGCATGGATAGTAAAGAAATTAATTCGCAAATACAAGAGACGATTATGGCAATAGCCAAGGATTCTAAAAATACAGAGCATTATCATACTCTTGCCAACCTGTACGGCATGGATTCCAAATTTGACAAAATGATTTCAGCATACGAAAGTTTATTAAGTATAAATCCGAAAGATGTTTTAGCGCTGATAAACATAGGTAGTTTGTGGTTTTATAAAAAAGATTACAGAAAAGCATTTTCTTTTTATAAACAAGCCGAAGAATTGGATCCGCTAAATTATGCAATTTTCTTTAACATGGGGAATGTCTACGCAGAATTGAAAGATTTTGTAAAATCGTTGTATTATTATAACCGTGCTCTTGATTTAGAATCACCTTTAAAAGATATCTATAATGCTATTGCACGCTTGTTTTATGATTTTAATAACTACGTAGAAGCTGAGGTTTATTATAAAAGGGTGTTGGCTCTCGATAAAAACGATGTTGCTGCAAATGCAGGGCTGGGAAGTCTTTTTATGAAGACCGCCGATTATGAGAACGCCCTTATTTATTATAAAAAAATTGTTGAACTTTATCCGAATGATAAAGAGGTTTTTGTTTGTATTGGTAGTGCCCTAACTTCGATGAAACAAAAAGAAGAAGCTTTTGACTATTATGAAAAAGCCATACAACTTTCTGGCGATAACTATAGAGCTTACATTTCTTACGCAATTTCTCAGTCCGAATTTGAAGAAATTGATAAAGCGATAACATTATATAATTTTGCTATTGAAGAACAGCCTGAATGTGTTACAGCTTATATATTATTAGGTAATTTGTATGCCGACTTAGGCAAACTGGATTTGGCTCAGGAACAATATAATAAAGTCTTAAACTGCAATTATCAAAATGCTATTGCTCATATATCAGCAGGAAATGCTTCTTATATTCAAGAGAATATTGAAAAAGCACTTATTTCATATCGAGATGCCATGAAAATGGCCCCTGATAATGATGAATACAAGTTGGTTTACATCCAGATTTTAGATGAATATATCGATAAGAGAGAAAAGTAATTATGCAAAACAAATATGTGCAAAATCAACCGTTGCTGATTGAAAAAATAATAGCCTCATTGAGTTACATTACTTTGGGTTTTGTGGGTTTCTTTTGGTTGTTGTTGGGGATTTTTACAAAAAATAGACTTAGACCGTATTTGAAATATCACATCTTCCAATCGATATTTATATCCATTGCATATTTTTTATTAGGTGCGTTTTTGGGTCTTATTATGAATATTTTGAGTTTGATTCCTCTTGTAAATCAATTAGTACTGCAATTGACGTTTTATTTAAATGCACCTCTTTTGTTTGGTTTTTCATTAATTCAGACAATGCTGTATGCTCTAATAATTTACTTAATTGTAACAAGTTTTCAAGGTCAATTAAGTTATTTGCCTTGGATTTCAGAAATTATCAAGGCAAACGTGAGAGATTAGTTAATTCTTTTCTTCTTGAATTATTTGGGTCAAAATTGTTTTCGCTTTATCGAGTTGGATATCTTTTTTTGAGAACAAATCTTTTTCGCTTAATCTTACTTCAATATCGGGTACAATCCCTTTTTTATTAATATCGTGTCCCAGCGGAGTTAAATACTTTGCAATAGTTAGATTTAAACCGGTTTCATTAGGCATTGGGATTATTTTTTGGACCATGCCTTTACCAAAAGTTTTTGTTCCAACCAGCTTCGCTCTATGATAATCTTTCAATGCACCTGATAGTATTTCACTGGCACTTGCGGAGCCTCCGTCAACCAACACCAACATCGGCTTGTCTATGACATAGTCTGTACTTTGCGCGTAAATATTTTTTTTATATCCGCTTCTGCCAACGATGCTGACTAAATTACCATCTTTAATAAACATATTCGCTATGAAAATAGCGTTAGGTAGCAGACCACCTGTATTACCTCTCAAGTCAATTATCAGCCCTTCGGTTTTGTTGGTATTTGTGAGTGCATCAACAAATTCATTGGGGGTAGTTGTTCCGATAAATGTCAGAATTTGGATATAGCCAATATTTTTATCAACAGAACTTTTAACCGTTTTTATCTTAATTTCTGCTCTTTTAATGTTTTTTGTTATAACTTTATTTTTTCTTAAAATTGTTATTTTTACAATAGTATCTTCAGGTCCTCGAACTAAATCCGCTACTTCAGAAGTTTTCATGCCTGAGATATTTTTGCCGTTGACTCTTAAAATTATATCCCCATTTTTTAATTGTGCGAAATAAGCCGGAGTGTTTTCAATTACACTTACTACGTAAGTTTTGCCGCCGGTTGAAGATATATTAACTCCAATTCCTGTGATTTTTGAGTTTATCGAAGTATTTTGTTCTGCATAATTTTTTTTATCCAAATATCTTGAATAAGGATCATCCAAGCTTTCGAGCATTGTGTTTATTGCTATATTTGCATCTGCATCATTTTTAATACGGCCTTGATAATGTTTTTGCCATCTTTTCCAATTTTGACCATTTAATTTTGAATCGTAAAAATTGCTTTCAACAATTGACCAAGCACTATCAAACAATTTTTGAGAATTAACCTGCCGTGTGTCCAATAATTCAGTTGAATCAATTATATTTGGAGTTGTAGCCAATCTGTTCATTAAAATATTGTTAAAAATAAGTAGCATTAAAACTAATAAGATAAATATAACAACTTGTTTCTTCATTTTGCTCTCTTCTCTAGTGTCACTAATATTTAACAACAACTTATATTTTTTTTCAATAGCCCGAGTAAAGGAGGTTTAGGCAAGATCATTAAAACTTAAAAAATTGCAATATATTTGAACTTGTATGCTTGATTAAGCATTTCCAGACACAAAGCCTGTCGACCAACAATTTTGCAGGTTAAATCCTCCACAAAATCCATCAACATCAATAACTTCTCCACAGAAATAAAGACTCTCCACTAATTTTGACTGCATTGTTTTAGAATCAATTTCGTCTAGGCAAACACCCCCGGAGGTAACTACTTCGCCCTCTTTTGTCGTAGAAATAGCAGTAATTTTAAATTCAAGTAAGGATTTTAAGATTAAATCGCGAGTTTGTCCGTTAATATCACAACATTTTTGCTCGGAGTTAACACGATTTAGTTTTAATATATATTCAGCCAACGATTTAGGAACAAAGCCAACAAGCAGATTTTTAATATCTTTTTTAGGGTTTAAATTAAACATGCTCTGTAAGTCTATTTCTTTTTTAACAAAATCCAACTTAATTAGAATCGGATTTCTGTCAGAATAATCCAAACGAGCACAGAGCGAAGAAATTTGGTAAGTCAACGGTCCTGAAACCCCATTATGAGTAAAAAGAATATCATCCTGTATTTTTGCAACTAATGTATTTTCAAAAAGCACCTCTGCCAAAACATTTTTCAAACTGACCCCTTGAAGCACCTTGAAGTTTTCTGCCGTTATCAGCCCAGTTAAGGCAGGTTTTGGCTTGATAATTTTATGTCCTAAATTTTCCGCAAGTAAAAATCCGGCATGCCCACCGGTTGCAATAACAACTTCGTCAAAATAATAATCATTTTTTTCTGTTTTTAACCTAAAATTATTTTCCAATTTTTCAACAACTAAAACTTTTTCTTTTTTAAATGCACAATGGCTCAACTCGCCCAAAAACTTTCTTCTTACATCCTCTGCACTATTTGAAATCGGGAAAATCCTTAAATCTTCCTGAACATAAGTATTTACGCCAATGGAATTAAAAAACTCGATTGTGTCACATGTTGAAAACCTTGAAAATACGGAATATAAAAACTTTTCACCTCGGGGATAAAATTTGGCTAATTCTTTAAAATCATATTCCGCATGCGCCAAATTGCATCTTCCGCCACCGGTATAAAGCAAGGTCTGTAAAGGTTTTGAAAAATCAAAAAGCGTAACCTGTGCATTTTGTGATGCAAAATAGGCGCACATGCAACCGGCAGGTCCTGCACCGACAATCGCAACTGATTTACTCTTAAATCCTGTACTAGAGGTCATTTATTCTTGTTCCGTAAAGATAGACCATTTCAGGGTTTTCCAGCTCCTCATGAAGCTCAGATATACTTTTAGCCAGTTCGGGGTGAATAAAGTCAGGATTAAGTTCCAACAACGGTACAAGAGTAAAGGCTCTGCGATGAAGATACTTGTGTGGGATTTGTAAATTTTCTTCGTTTATAATTTCTTTATCATAAAATAAAATATCAATATCTATTGTTCTATCGCCGAAATGTCCTTCTTTTAATCTATTTCTGCCGAGTTGAGTTTCAATCCTCAAACATTCGGATAATAAATCTTGCGCATTCAACGATGTTTTAATTTCAATAACCGCATTAACATACCAAGTTGTTTCTTGTTCAAGCCAAGGTTGGGTTTCGTACAGGGACGATGTTCTTATTATTTTAACTCCGTCAATTCCGCCCAAAAGACTTGTCGCTTGTTGTACATACCCGACTCTATCTCCTTTATTTGAACCTAAACATAAATACGTTATAGCCATGCTTCTTATTCTATAATATCTGACGCCAACTTGTCAACCTTCTTACAAAAGAGAAGACAAAAACTTTAGAAACCTTTCCAACCAATAGAGCAATGTAATTTATTCTTCTCATTATTAATATAAGAAAACAATTAATAACAAAAACCCATTAGGAGAGAACTTATGAACAAAAGGAAAAACATTTTAATTTTTGCTGCGATATTTTTTTTAAATAATGCCGCTTTTGCAATCGAAGATGTAGTATTAAAAAACAGGTATCCCGATTATGCCTACGAATTTAGCGGAAAAGACACATGTGAAAATTTTAACAGAAAAATTTTTATTTTTAATTCAAAACTAAATAAATATGTAATCCGCCCCATTAATATTGTTTGGGCTTCTATTCTGCCTAAATACGGAATTGCCAGAGTTCAAAATTTTTACACCAACCTCGAATTTCCTATAAGATTTACGAGTTGTTTACTTCAAAAAGATTTTAAATCATCTAAAACCGAAGCGAAAAGGTTTTTAACCAATACTACAATTGGCCTTGGAGGGCTTTATGATCCTGCCAAAAACCGATTTAAAATAGAGCCTCGCCAAGAAGATATGGGACAGGTACTTGCTCATTATAATATTAAAAAAGGGCCTTATATAGTTTTACCAATCATTCCTTCCGGCAGTGTGAGAGATATTGCAGGTCAGGCGTTAGATTGCCCGCTTAACCCATCCTCGTATATAATAGGCCCAGCAGTTATGATTGCTAAAGCGGTTGCTCTGGTAAACAAAACTACTAACTTTCAAGCTATAGCCAAAACAATAGATTCCACTTATGCAGACCCATATGAAATTTCAAAAAAACTATGCGGGATTGAAAAATATATTAAAAACTCAAATCTTGACAGAAAAGAGGTTCTTGCCGAAAAAACCGCTTCTCAAAACATTATTGAAATAAAAAATATTGACGAAAATTCGGTTGTAAGTGCCAATTTAAAAGCCGATATTAACCTTAACGACTATAATCCCCAAAGCCCCTTAATAGATTCTATGCGCACTGCATTATTTGAAGAACAAAAAATAAACGATTCAAAATGGTCCGATTTATCTGTTTGGAACAAAAGTTTTAGCAAGCAAATAAAGACTTCTTCTGTGAACATAGATGCAAAACATCCGAATTATAAATACAGATATGTATTACAAAAAGACAAAACAGCACCTCTTGCTATTATTTATCCGTCATTTGGCGAGGGGATTATGTCGCACCATTCAATTGTTTTATCAAAAATCCTCTACGATGAAGGCTATTCAGTTGTTATTCAGGGAAGCCCTTTTCAGTGGGAATTCGTTAAAAGCATGCCTGATGATTACAGACCCGGATTTCCCACCTCAGATACATACTATTCAAGACTTGTAACTTCAAAAATACTTGATAATCTTCAAAGTCAAAAAGCTTGTAGATTTGACAAAAAAATTCTGATAGGAACATCTTTTGGTGCTTTAACTACTCTTTTTGTGGCGGCAAAAGAAGAAGAAGAAAATAGGTTGGGTATTTCGAATTATATTTCGATAAACCCCCCGATAGAAATACTATTTGCGCTAAAGCAGGTCGATAAATATTCTCAGGAGTGGAAAAATAATCCTGACGATATAAAATTAAGAGCGGCAATTACCGCGGAAAAAATAATACAAGTTGCTCAAAATATTTCTAATAAAAATACCAAAAAAAAGATTGACTCTTTGCCTTTTACTGATGATGAAACTAAATTAGTAATTGGGTTTATAATGAAACAAAAATTGTCTGATTTGGTTTTTACTATCGAAAATGGTTCCAAATCTAAAAAAAGTGATATTTATAAGTCACTTAACGAAATGAGTTTTGATGATTATGCTCAAAAATATCTTAATACAGGCGGATACAAATCATTTGAACAACTAAATTATGATACGAGCTTATATTCTTTGGCTAATTTTTTACAAAAAAATGATAAATACAAAATATACCACGCTCTTGACGATTATTATGTAAATTCTGAACAATTAATCTGGCTAAAAAAGCAATCTAAGAATAAATCCGTTTTTTTTAGCAATGGTTCTCATTTGGGCGGTTTATATAGAAAAGAGTTTATTGATGAGTTTAAAAAAGATATTGCACTTCAAAAGACGAGCCTGATAGGGCCTAATACACAATTGGCAGAAAAGTAAGGGTATGCATTATTTGACCTTTTTCGATAATAAGACCAAGGTAAAAATCTTGCCATATTTATCTATATGTTCTTTTAGTTGTAGGTTGACAAACCCCGATATAATAATCTATAATGCATATATGACAACGAAAGAAGAAATTTTAACTAAATTAAAAGAAATCAAACCTGCTTTGAACGAAAAATTTTATATTAAAAATTTGGGACTTTTTGGGTCTTATGTTCGTGGGGAAAATTCGCCATCCAGTGATATTGATATTTTGATTGAATATGATGAAAGCAAGTCGTTTTCGATTTTTACTATTATTGCGTTGGAAGATTTTTTGACAAAATTATTCAATATTAAGGTTGATTTAGTTAATAAAAAGTCAATCAAACCCGACCTTAAAGATTACATATTAAACGAGGTTGTTTTTGTATGAAAAGAACAAATAAGCATTATTTTAAAGATATACTTGAATATGCAAAATATTCACTGTCATTTATAGAAACTGTTACGTATGAGGAATTTATATTAGATAAAAAAGTTATTTTTGCAACAGTTAGAGCTCTTGAAGTCATAGGGGAATCTTCAAATAGAATTTCAGATGAATTAAAAGAAAAGTATAAATACTTGCCTTGGGTTGAAATGCGAGGATTACGAAACCGGATTGTACATAATTATGACGATGTGGATTACGATATTATTTGGAATGTTTTAAAAAATGAAATCCCTACTCTGATAAACCAAATTGAACAAATTATCGATGAAGTTCAATAATCAATCTACAATAATTTCTTTTTCATTCTTATAGGTAACATAACCGAGGGTTGCTCCTGACGGTTTTTTTAGGAATTTTCGTTTGGTGTAAATCACGCCGACTTTTGATGAATTCTTTGCGCTTGAATATTCTTTGGCAAGCTTGGCACATTCAAAAATAATCTCCTCTGTTGGCTCTTGCCCTGCTTCAACGCGCAAAAGAACATGAGAACCTGCACAATTGTGGACATGGAACCATAAATCTTCATCACGAGAAAGTTTGGAGACTATATAATCGTTTTGTTTGTTATTCTTGCCAACGTAAATGGTGTAAGGTGGGCGGTGAGTGGTGAGGGGTAAACGGTAAACGGTAAACGGTGAAAGGCTTTGTGGTTCTCGCTTGCTGTTTCTTGTTTCCTCGTTCGCTATTTCCAAAAGCTCCTCCACTGTCGTCGCGTTATCAAGCGAGTACAAAACCTGCTCAAGATAATCCTTTTCCGTCAGTAGATTTTCAATCATCTCTTGCGATTTTAAATTTGCAACTTTTGCTTTATTATAAAGCTTAAAATATTGGTTTGCATTTTCTTTAAGAGTTTTTCTATTATCCAGTTCAATTTTAATAGGCGAATTTGTTTCAAAATCCAAAACCTCAATAAAAGACGAAAAATCCTTGTGATGGAACAAATTCGCCATAATCAAATCACCTTTTTTACGATATAAATTAGCCTTATCCAAGCTTGTTGATTGATTTTGAATTTTTCCCAAAGTAATTATAACTTTTTTTAATTTAGCTTGAGACATAGACTTAAGCTTTGTTTTTGTTGATTTAATCTTTTCCTCTTCCTGATAATCAGCAAAAAAATCGTCAATAAATTGATTAATGCTACTTCCAATCTTTAACTCACTCGAAAGCCCTGAAAACCTTACATTAGAGTGTTTAGGGGGATATGCGTAAGGTAGAGAACCCATCATCTCTCTTACACTGCTTTTTTCGGCCCCAACGTTATGCGCACAGCCGATTATCACATTCGTATCATAATTGTAAAGTACGACATTGGAATGTTTTCCCATTAATTCGATTGCCAAGCACAGATAAATTTTTTCCGAAAGTTCATTGTAGGTTTCAAAATAAAATTCCAAAATCCTCTCATTTTTAGGCTGGCAAACTTTTGCGACTTTTGCGCCCTCCAAATATTTTCTAAGCAACATGCAAAACATAGGAGGCTTTTTGGGAATTTCGATAAACCGTTTTTTTCCGTTTGCCTCTGAAATAAAACAAAGATGAAAAAACTTCGGGTTGATGTTAACGTAAAATTTTCTGTTCCCTCTTGAATTTCGTAAAGTAAAAATAAACTCTTGTCTTGTCGGTTGTTGAATTTTTTGAAATCTTGCACCGTTAAAAAAATCAAGATTCTCATCTAAAAAGAGTTTAAGAAGTTGAAAATCAAAATTTTTGCGGGGATTATTAGAATTAATTGTTTTCGCTAACATCTTCGACAAGTCCGATTGGTTCATATACCTCTATTTTTTCATCTCTGCCTTTAACACTTATTTTACCCGCTTCAAGAACAATTATTTTGGATTTTGCATCCTCATAAGTTGATTTAGAAATCAAGATATCACGATTAAGCTTTGAACAATTAGATTCTAAACGAGAAGCCACATTAACCGCATCGCCCATGGCGGTATAACTCATGATTTTTTCCGAACCGGAAAGTCCCAAAAGTGCCTCTCCTGTGTTAATTCCCATTTTGACATCAAGAATTATTTTGTTATCTTTTGCATTTTGTATTTTTAGTTCATTTACGGCTTTTTTTATCTCAAGGGCGGTCTTGACCGCCATGAAAGCATCATCCTCATGTGCAATAGGTTCGCCCCAATACGCCATGACGCAGTCGCCGATAAATTTATCGACAGTTCCGTTGTTTTCAAAAATCACATCAACAATTGTGTTAAATAATTCGTTCATGTTTTCGACCAACTGTTCAGGGTTACATTTTTCAGACAGTATCGTAAAATCCTTTACATCACAAAACATCATTGTTATGCGTTTTTTTGTATTTTTTAAAACCAAATTGTCCTGATTTTTTAACAAAGTCGAAAGCACTTTCGGAGAAACAAGTTTTCCGAACATGTTCATCACGTTTGCTCTTTTTGCCAGTTCTTTTTGGAATTTGAATGCAAAAACAATCCCTGAAGTCATTAAAAGATAATAAAGCGGAACAACTATCGGTACCCAAATTCTAAATGCAGGATTTGCAAAAATCCAAACACAAAACAAAATATACAAAATTATGGATACAAAACTGTTTATAAACCCTATTAATGCATTTTTTGACAACAGTCCCAAAACTACAATAAACGAACAACAAACAAAAATTAAAGAATATTCATTAAACTTTGATAATCTGGAAACAAATTTTCTTGCCTGTTTGTTACGTAAATCAGTATCGTTGATAAAATTATCCAGAGCAGTTGCGTTAGCCTCAGGTCCCGCATAGGAAGGACTTACAGAGCTTAAATGAATATCAGTTCCTGTCATTGTTCTGCCGATTATTATTATTTTGTCCTTAAAATAGTCGGATTTTATATATTCTTCGTTATTTTCGCTCAATAGAATTTTGGAAATGGGAATATAGGAATAATTGTGACCATAACCATGCCAACTGATATTAGTTTCACCTTTTTTGTTAATAGGAATAACCAAACCTTTATATGTAATTTTATTAGCTTTTACAATAATCTTCCCATCTTCACCCACATATTTTAAAAACCCTGCAAATGCCAACGAAGGCAGGTAGTAATTCTCATTATTTTTAACCAACTTAAATATCGGCTGGGCTCTTCTTATCACAGAATCGTCATCCACAACTTTATTAACAACACCCATAGTATTGTGTTGGGTATATAAATCATGCACAGGTTCATGCGAATAGAAAGTGATAGTGTCATCAAGTTTTTTATCATTAATCTGAACATCAAGAGGTCTTGGCGTAGGCGAGTAATCGCTATTTTCGATTATGGCATCTTTTCCAAGATTATCTACCAAATATTTAGGATCATTTAAAGCAGTCGCAAGCACAATGTTATCGTATTTTCTCAGTGTTTGAGCAAATCTTCTGTCATTCCATGAGTTTTCATTTAAATTGGCAAAAACCACGTCAAATAATATAGCTTTAGGTTCACCTTTTTCGATAAAATCGACAATTCCACTCCAAACGTCTCTCGGCCAAGGCCAAGAACCCAAATTTATGTCAGGATTTTTAGACATTTCTTTTCTTGAATAATCATCAATCGCAACTATGACGATTTTTTTATCAGCATGTTTAAAATGACTGGAAAAAGGTCCACCATCAACTGCAAGCTTTGCCCTGAGGTCGTAGGTCATCAACTCTAATCTTTCAAACACAGAAGTCGATGAAAAAATCAGTTCAACCACCACCACAAATAAAATTATTCCCAAAATCAATAAAAATTTATTTTTCATAATAAATCTATTATATTTTTTTCTTCAAAAAAAGGCAATTATATTATCGTTTGTAACAAAATGGTGAGAGGTGGTAACTAATCACCAGAAATCAATTAAGGTTAAAACCATTTAGTAATAAGCGTTCGCACCGCCTCCCCCCCCTGCGGCAGCTCCTCTTCTTGGCGAGTTTGCGAGCCTTAGAAGGGAGGGGGTGTCGACTTGTCGACGACGAGGATAGGATTTCAACGCGAGGCACGAGTGTATGAAATCCTTGGTGGAGGGTGAAAAAGCTTACCCTGATTACATAACCCTCACCCGACTTTCTAACGTTCGCGGGCTTCCGCTCACGAAGAAAGTCGACCTCTCCGCAAAGGAGAGGTAAAAAGCTCGCTAAACCTGCCTTATACCATGTTAATTCTTAGTGATTAGTTACGAGAGGTGTAAATCAATTCACTATTTTTTGTTGGTGGTAAATAATTTTCGCCTGTAACAACATTTTTACCTGTTTTGTTTTCAAGTTCTTTTCTTGCTTTCTTTGCGATATGACCGCCGATTTTAGCTGCATTTTTGTTTTCGTCCATCCCTGTAGCTTGCTCAACTTCGGCAATTTGCCTTGTGGATATAGTTATTTAAGTTGAAAACAATGACAGAGTGCCTCATGCAATGTGTTAAACAATTTCAATGCTGACCTTAATTGTTTCTTTAGCCAAGCCCAAAACTTTTCGATTTTATTTAAATCAGGAGAGTATGGAGGTTGAAATAGTAGAATAACTCCAAAGCGTTGTGCTATCTGCGTCAACT
>CAISJE010000151.1 GCA_903885635.1 uncultured bacterium | reverse complement strand
CGGTTCCCTTTGTCTGACACTCGTAACCTCGTGTCGAAAAATTTTCCTCGTCGTCGACAAGTCGACACCCTCCATTCTAAGGCTCGCAAACTCGCCAAGAAGAGGAGCTGCCGCAAGTGAGGAGGAGGTGCGAACGCCTATAATTAGTTTTTACACAGCCTCTTTGCTTTTGGGTCATGATTCGGGGGGATTGCTTCGGTGAATGCTTTTTATCACATTCGGGACAGGATGTCTCGTAATGACGTAGAGGGGTTTATCTGAGTAGTTACCTTTTTTGGGGCTATGTGATTTTGGTTACAATCGAAAAACATCCTACAAAAAAACCCTGCTTTCGCAAGGTTTTTTAAATTTCAAATATAAACCGATTTTTCTAAATTATTTTAACAGATATCCATAAATTTTTATAAACTATTATTGCTTTTTTAAATATTTAGCCAAGTTAAATTTGTTACATTCTGCGCCTAGTTTAGAGTAGTTTCAGTTATTATTGTCCTTTTTTGTAGCAATCTGCACAGAATACAGGTCTGTCATTGCTTGGCTTGAAAGGAACCGTAGTTTCACAACCACAAGCAGCACAAACTACAGGATATTCTCTTCTTTCCCTGTAGGCACCGCCGCCGCCACCGCCGCTTCTTGAGCCGCCACTGTTACTTCTTGCTTTTCTGTTTTCACGACACTCTGTGCATCTTTTTGGTGCAGAATAGCCCTTTTTTGAGTAAAATTCTTGATCTTCTGCAGAAAATTCAAAAATCTTTCCACATTCAACACATTGTAATTGTTGGTTTTCATAGTTTTGTTCGTACATTGTTTTCTTTCCATATTTTGTGTAACAACTACATTATGATACAAACAAAATAAAAAGCTAGTAATATCATGTTTAAATAAAAAAAGTTTACAATTAAATCTAAATATCAAACCAAACCTGAAATATTTCTTATACTAAATGTTGCAAAATCCTAAAAAATCGGCATAATGTTAATATGAACCAATTTAATTTAAGTAATTTTATTTCCAAGTTTGTAAACTATTCTCTACCCAATTTTAAAGGCGGGAATACTTCTGATGCGCCCGCAAATAATGATATAAAATTCCAAATCACTAAAGATGCACTAAGCCAAAGCCTAATACAAAAATCAATGTCTCAATCAGCATTTTTAACAACTTTTAATCCATCCATGCTTCCAAATTTTAAAATGAATAATCTCGCAAGTATGGAAAGAAGCTTGTACATAAAAGATTTGATGAATTTCCCAAAAGAGTTGGAGGAAGTTTTAGTTTTAATCCAAAACAATATGACAACAACAAAAGAAGTAACTAAACTTTTGACTACAAATATTAATTTGGTAACTTTAACGGAATTAATAAAACAAAATGGAAAAGAAGCTATGAATAAATTAATTTTAGTCATGGCTAATGCCTCGAAACAAGGACTAACGGACTTGTCTCAAATTAAGGATGCGATAAAATTTATAAATGCAAGCGTATCAGTCGCCTCGCAAGAAAATTCATCCCAAATACTTAAAAATTTTATGCTGTTATATCTGCCATGGTTACCATTGCAAGAAGGAGTTGATTTTGATTTGGAGATAGAAAATACAGAAAGCGAAGAAGGAGATTCTCAAACCTCGGTTACTATAATGATTTCAACAAAAAATTACGGCAACGTAAAAATCACCCTAATTTTACTCGGTGGGAATTCTATCGATATTTTTGTAAATTGTTCCGAAACTTTCCCCAAAGAAGAACTCTTAAAAAGAATTAATCTTGAATGTAAAAATCATTCAATGCAATCTACGGTTGTTTTTGAGCAAAAAGCTATAAAGCAGGACGAAAATGCTTCACGACAAGCCAAAATAAGCATGTCAAACTTAACGGAAGTTAATCCGTTTTTACTCTTAATGGCTAATCTTGTGATTAAACACACTATTGATTTGGACAATCAGGCGGGAAATAATTAATACCAATTACAAGCATCGTCGTTGCACAAAATGGAATTAAGTTCTGCCATAAATCCTTTTCTGGTCATCTCGTAAGTAACCGGCGTTATGGATACCTTATTGTTTCTTACCGCCGCAATGTCGGTTTGAGCATCCTCAGGTTCGTTAATAAGTTCTCCCGCAAGCCAATAATAAACCTTGCCCCTAGGGTCAACTCTTTTTTCGTACTTGTCCGTAAACATCTTACGCCCAAGCTCTGTAACAGCCACTCCGATAATATCTTCAGGGTCTAATGCCGGAACGTTAACATTTAGAATAGTTTTTTTAGGAAACTGAAATTCTTTTAATTTAGGCAAAAGGCTTAATATAAATCTTGCCGCAAATTTAAAATCATCAAGCTCACATCTCAAACTTGCCAAAGAAACCGCAATACTGGGGAAGCCCAACATAGCACCCTCCATGGCACAACTAACGGTGCCTGAATACAAAATATCCGCACCAAGATTGGGGCCGTGATTAATCCCCGAAATAACAATATCAGGACGCTCATTTTCTTCTAAAATGGCATTAATCCCTATCTTAACGCAATCTCCTGGAGTGCCAGTTGTTACCCAACATCTTTTTATGCCGTTTTTAGGTTCAAGTTCCTCAACCCTCAATGGAGTATGCAAGGTCAAAGAATGTCCAGCCGCACTTCTTTCTCTATCAGGCGCAATAACATAAACCTCATGTTCCTCCGCCAGCGTTTCCGAAAGAACCTTTATTCCGTTTGCCACAATCCCATCATCATTAGCTATTAATATTTTCATAAAACTCCTTCAAATATACCCGACTAGCTTACTATATTATACTGCCATTTTATCTCAATCAAGCTTGTCAGTGTGTACTATTAAGAAATATTACAAAAATATGACAAATTTATATCCAAAATAGCAATTAAATATATCCTAATGTTTTTATAAAGATATAGAGTATAAAAAGGTTAAAAACCACACGAGAGAAAAAGAGAAAAACACACAGAGGAAATTGGAAAACACTTTCACACTTCACACTACACTTCACACTAACGAGGAATGAAAAAAAGATTTTTTGCATTCCGGAGGCCCACAAAAAACAGGCCTCTTTTTTTTGTTTTATATTATAACACCTACTGGTTTTGCTACCGCCTTTATAGGCTTTTTCAAAATTACTACTTTACCCATTCGAAATGTCGGCTTACTAATTTTATTGCACTCACTGATTTTTGCTTCGACCCTCCTTTTGGGTGCACTCTTGCCCGCCGTCTTGAATTATCGGCAGTTCGGGAAAGTGTGATTTCCCTCACAGGGACGAGTTTCGCTTCTCTCACTCTTGCCGAAATTCGCTCGCATCTCCTTTGCTTGGAGAATTTTGGGCTATTCCACATCGCAACACCTACTGGTTTTGTTGGCGCCTTTATAGGCTTTTTTGAAATGA
Organism: uncultured bacterium; assembly: GCA_903885635.1. Classification (GTDB taxonomy): domain Bacteria; phylum Cyanobacteriota; class Vampirovibrionia; order Gastranaerophilales; family Gastranaerophilaceae; genus CAIPUE01. The sequence goes on along the minus strand of CAISJE010000151.1, from coordinate 340 downwards.
CTCTTTATTCTTTCGAAATGTCGGCTTACTAACTTTATTGCACTCGGGCATGAGTTCATGCTTTTCTTTAAATTTATATACAAAAAAGAATTCTAATTTAAAGTAACTAATCACCAGAAATCTTAACATATTGCAAATACACTGATAACAAGCGTTTCCTCCTCGCCCCTTGCGGCAGCTCCTCTTCTTGGCGAGTTTACGAGCCTTAGAAGAGATATTTCTAGCACTTTTTAATAAAAATTAACAAAAAACACAGCAGGGGAAATATTTAGGGTTTCCCCTGCTGTGTTTTGTTAATCTTCTTTTAATATCTTAAATACAATATTCACCAACTGTCTCG
>CAISJE010000150.1 GCA_903885635.1 uncultured bacterium | reverse complement strand
GGACTTTGATACAATAACAGAAAAGGAAATACAATTTGTAGAAGATTGGATAAATAATTTGCCAATGAAGGTGCTAAAATTTAAAACTCCATATGAAGCTTATTTAGAAGCTACCGTTCCACTTACTTGTTGAATACGCCAGTTAGCAAATTAAATAAATTGTAATTATGCGTTGAGACGAATATTTGCTTATATTTTTTCTGTTTTTTACCAGATACTAAGCTTTCTTCATTCTTAAGTCTTTTGATTTCCGCGTATACAGAATAAATATGATTATTATCAAGACTTGAAATAGGATCGTCAATAAATAAAATGATATTACCATGTTTACTTACTAAATCCTTTGAATCCAAACAGGCAATAAAGTGTGCAAAAGCCATTGCCGTCTTTTCTCCTTCGCTAAGATTATGTGCAGAAGTGCCACATCTTTTCAATACATATTTGTCATCCCCTAATGCGGATTTTGGTTCTATCTTAATATCAGAATTTCCCATAAACAGTCTATCAAGTACTTTGTTAATTTTATCTGCACCAGCATCGCTTTCTGAAATTTTAGCCTCTAATTCAGCTTTTTCAGTTCTTTTTTCTTTTATTAGTGTATTTGTTTCATTTATTCCTTTGATAGCATCATTATATAACTTTTCTGAATGTTGATAGTCTTTCCCTAATAGAATTTCTAAAACATAGTGTTTTTTCAATTCTTCTAAAGCTTTGTCTTTTTGGGAGTCAAAATCATCATTAAAAGTATTGTGTTTAGAAATAATTTCTGTATTAATTATTTGAATTTGTTTGTTAATTTCATTAAAATCAAAATCTAAGTCAAATGTTATTGTCTGAGTTACTGTTTTTTGTTTTTTTTCAATTAATTTATGAATTTTGCCAATTGCATAATTGTAAGACTCACGTTTTTCTTCAAGCTTTACTTTTGCTTTCAAGTATTTATTTTCAAATTGCTCATAAAAGCTACTAGTATCAGGTAAATTTGTAAATGCAGGTATTTTTTTTGTATTATTTTTTTGTTCATCTGATTTTTCAATAAATTCAGTATATGATTTATCAAAATGAGCATTAATACCATTTATTGTTTCTTGAGTTAATTTTTCACCACAATAAAAACATATAGAAGAATCTTTATGGTGTGTAATTCCTTCTCTAACCCATTTCTCGGCATTTTTATTATCATTAAGCCGTTCCAAAGGATGGGATATGGAAACTATTTCATTCAAGAGGTTCTTTATATTTTCAGTATCCAATATTGAAATTAAAGGTATATCTGGAATATTAATCTTATCTTTTTCTGATATTGCTGTGCTTCTTTTTTTGCAAATTAAATCATCATCTTTAATTAAAAAGTCAGCAGAAGCTCCCTCCGAATTTATTTTATTTGCGTAGCTTAAAAATGTAGTTGCAGTAAATCCTGTATGCAATTTTTCTTTTATGATAGCCGATTCTTTAGTTCTTGTTTTTTCAAGAAATGTTTTATTTTCAGTTTCTTGCTTTTTATATCCAGATACATTTTTATTTAAAATATCCAGCTCTTTATCAATTTTTTCTATCTTTTCCATAATGTCTTGAGCTTTATCAGCTAGAACTAAAATATTACTAGCTCCAGTTGTTTTAAAAAACAGGTTTTCTTCAATGTAATCAGAATTGAAAACTTTAGTTTTAATTTTTGTTAAATCAGTTGGCTCTATTGATTTAACAATTCCAACCGATTCAGATTCTAATTCAAAATCAATCCCATCATCGTAATGAGGAGGTAGTTCATTTTTATCAAAGACAGCAAATGCTCTCGACAATGTAGTTTTCCCAGAATAATTCCAGCCATATAAAACATTGAATCGTTCAAATTCATTAACCCTATCAAATTTAAATTTATCAAAACGAGCAAATTTATTAATTTTAATTTTTTTTATCATTTTTATGTCCTGAATACTATCCCATATAAGAATAATACAATTTCAATCTAAAAAATGTTGCAAAATATAGTTTTGTAAAGAAAGAATACCCAGGTGGGCAATACAATGCTTATTAAAGATTTAAATTCTAAGTTCCAGTTTATCGATATTTCTTATGAGCATATTACCTATATCTTTTAATAGCCAGTTAAGCGAAACGCTGTGCTTTGAGCATAATTCAATTACCTTATGTTTACTTAACTCGGTTTCCCCTTTTTCAACTCGGCTAAAATATTGCTTGCTTACGCCAATACTTTTAGCCATTTCAGATTGAGTAATGCCAAGTGTTTCTCTTAATTTAATTATTCGTTCATATTCTTTTTGCATAGTGATATTATGATAAACTAAATCAAAAATAAAAACTATATTTCCCCCAAAACTGTCAATTTATTTTTTGAAATCCCATAAAAAATCTAGTCACAACTCAATCAAATTAGTTAATAAATCAAAATCGTTTGGCAATTTTTGCGGAATAAAATTTTGATACTTTTTGATGAAATCTCTAATGTCATTAAACGCAAGATTCCCCGAAATAATATTTATAGAAATATTATTATCTACAAGCATTTTGACATGAGTATTTCTGAAATCATCATAATTCAATGTCGCTATTTCGTGCTTAATTCCAATTTCGACTATTTTATTATCTAATTCTTCAGGTGTAAATTCAAAAATCCTGCCGGTTTTATTTTTTGCAATCCGCTTTAACAAATTATCATGAACGATAAATTTTCTTAGCTGATATGCACAACGATATTTTTCAAGTTTATTCCTATAAAAAATTTTGTTTATACTTATCGTTTTTAATTTGAAATCGATATCCTCATATTCCAACCCCAAAGCCTCCGCCTGACTTATTCCAAATGACAATGCAAGCATCAAAAGCAAATTTATATCGTCTTTTGTTTTTAAAATTTGATTTATCTGCCCAATTTCAAGGGCTTGGGAACAAAAAATATCCCCTACTTTGTTTTCCCCTGTAAGTACAAATAATTTTCCATAAGGTGAATATAGGTTTATAATTTTACTCAATAATGCAAAAATCCTTGAAATACTTGTGAGTGCCAATCCTTCCTTGATTTTTGTATTTTGGAATTCATTTGCTTTTTCCTGAGTGATTTCATCAAAGTTAAATTTTTTAAAAAATGGATTTAAGTGAACTTTAAAATAACTTTTTTGCGTTGCCTTTTGGTTTTTATCCTGATTTAAAAATGCCTTTGACTTCATATAATAATTCACTGCATCAATATATTTTAGAAATATTTTAGAAGTTTTTTTACTTTTTGGAACTATTTCAACTTTCTGTTCAGGCTTGGGCAGTTCGGGCAAAATAATCCTCCTGTTGCGTATCTGTTCAACTTCCTCTCGTTTGTATTCTTTATACAAAATCCTTCTAAAAGTTATTCCGCTTGGAATTAGAGCATACTTAAATCTTTCATCTTCACTGACAAGTTTTAAACATTTTTTTAAAGAAAACCTTTCTGGACTCAAATATAATTCTTTGAAATATTCATACATTTGTAAATCAAGAACAGTTCTGTTTGAATTATGAGCATAATTGGGGATAAGAGCATTTACTCCTCCCTCTCGATAAAGCCTCTCGAATCTTTTAAGGCTGGCGTACGATGTTTTAAACTCAGGATTTAGTTTTTCAATTTGCTCCAAATACATTTGTAAATATTTCCCTCTCAATCTTGCGGTAAGTTTTATTAGCGAAATATATCTGATTAACCTTGGCTTTGCCCATTCAGGAGCTGCCTCATATCTTTTTAATTCTTCCTCTTTATCAAATAACTCAATAGGCTTTGCGTTCCTGATTTTGTCTGTTTCAAAAGTAATTTTTTTTAAAAGTTTCTCTGAGTTTTTGCTTTGCATAAGCTCTTTAGTATTTTTTATTTTTATATATAAATATTGTTTTTCCCCAAGCTTTTTTATAACATCTTCTTCAGCCAATTCGGATAATGCTTCTTTGATTTCCGCTTCCGCAAAATTAAGCATTATCGAGATGTCATTAATAGAAAATCGATTAAGCCCTTTTGCTAATTTTGAGATCTGCATCTTGATTTGCGACTTCATCATTTAAAAACTCCTTTAATGTTACTTCATCAACCGAATTAAGCCCGTTGGCTTTTGCCGATTGCTCCGCTTTGTTTATAAACTTAACTATTTGCCTAAAACGGTTCGTTTTGTTGTAAATCAGCTCTTTAGCACACTCTGTCATTTCAACTTCGCTAAGTTCATCAATAATTTTTGAAATATCTGTTTTATCAAAAGGTTCATATTTTAAAATCTCTGAAACCCTGTCAAATAAATGTTTATACCTCATTAACTTACGATTTGACTTACTCATCCCTATTAGAATAACAGGCACATCGGTTTTATCGTGAATATCTCTCAGGGTTTCAATCGCCCTTGTATCGACTGCAAGATAATCTATTTCGTCAATAATAATTACCCTCGCCTGTCTGATTAATTGTGCGATAACCTGATTAAACAAATCCGAAAACCTTGAATACGGAATCTCGCCTAATTCTTCAACAAGCTCTTCCAATAACCATCTTGCCGACATCAAATTTGTACACCTGATAAAAATCGCATCATTTTGCATCGCCCACCAAACTACCGAATGCGTTTTTCCAAGCCCTGGCTCTCCATATACAAGTGCCATCCCTGGAACCCCTTCTGCCCTTGTTTGCAGATTATGCATTAACGCTACGAAGTTTTTTACGTTTTTTGTTTTCACAAATGTCTTTTTCATTTAATATTCCTTTCTAATCATATATTTCTTTAAATTCATCCGATTGAATATAGGTTTCAAACCACTTTCTGTCCTCCGTACAGATACATCCGTTTTTTAAGTGCCACTCATATCTTTGAAAATTATTCCTAAATAGCGGTCGGGCTTTTACTTCTTCAGTTTTTATTTTAGGGATAAGTTTTGTTTCTTTCAGCGGATTATCAATTAAAATGTCATCATCATTTAAAAAAGATTCCGAAAGATTTGTCTCTATCAAATTAATATCATCCATTGAAAAGTGTTCTTTGACTGCTTTTAGAGTTTTATTTCTAAGTTTTTTCTGTTTAACAATTTTTTGCTTGTAATCTTCAATGTCGTTAATATCTCCAAGATAATTTGCGAGCGGATGCGTTGACATTACTCTGTTTGCTGTGCATAAGTATTCACCCTTCATCGAATAAACCTTGATGTATGAGAGGTCGAACAGGCTGTACTTGATAACCGCTTTTTCCCTCAAGCCGTACAATGCGTCATCAAAATAATCTGATTTTAAGAATCGTATTCCGTTTCGCCCGATGGTTTTTACTTCTTGTGCCATCATCAAATCGTCTAATTGCTTAATGTCAATTTTCTGTTTTTTAACCTCGTCCAATACCTCTTGAATACTTTTGTTCTTTGCGTTTGAGCAAGGTTGAGAGTGTTTAAATTTTAACCATTCTTTTATTAATTCGTTTGCCTGCTCGAATGTTGGAACGAAGTCGCTGTGATATTCCTTGTGCATTTTTTCGTTTCGTTTCATATAAGCAGGTTTATTACTAATAGAGGTTCCAATGTAACTTGGTAAAAGCTTTTCAAAACTCTCTTGCATATCTAAGAAAAAACGCTCGATAACTTTTGCTCGAGCGTTATAGGGCATAGCATAGATTGGAGTAATTCCCAGTTTTTCATAAATCCCTGTAAACCCTAATTCTTCAAAATTTTTGTCGCCGTTAAAGAAGTTTGCCCTAAAGGCTCTTCCGTTATCTTGATAAACGTAACTCGGGATTCTACCCAATGTTAATATTGCGTTTCGAAGGGCACTTGCGATACTTTGAGTGCATTCTTCAAGCATAATTTCATAACCAACAAGTGCTCCCGATTTCCAATCAAGAAAACCTAGCAGAGTCGCTCTGCAAGGTTTTCCTGTAAATGGATTTATAACTTGGAAGTTTAAAGTCTTACCATCTGCGACAAGGACTTGCCCTGTTTCTAGCAGTGATGCGTTTCTTACAATGTAAGGTTCAACTTTGTCTTTGAGTGCTTTTGCACCTTCTCGGGCTAAAATCCATTTGTCATAATTTACTTTTTTAAACCAATTTGCATAACGTCTGAAGGTTATGTCTTTAGGTAAAATCTCTACTCCTCGCTGAGTTAAAATATGCTTTGTTAAACTAATTGCTTTTCCTATTGAAAACCCGTTTTGAGATAAAATAATTTTTAAAAATATTTTAATCTCGTCATCGTTTAAACTTGTTCTATATTCACTGTTGGTAGCATATTTATAATTAGATACAAGTGCTGTCCAATCACTATTTACTTCTCCGAGCAACGCTTTCCATCTATACAAAGATCCAATTGAAACCTTGTCTAGCGTTTCATAAATCGCAGGGAATAATTCACCTGTGTTATATAGTTGCAAGAAGTCTTTATCTGCTCTGCTCTTTGGTTTATGCTCTATTCTGAACCTTTGCCAAAATCTTATCAAATCAAGTTTGGCGAGTGCGAATTTCTTTTGTTGCTCTGAGATAATTTTTTCTTGTCTTAGCTTTAGATTTTCAAGTTCTATAATATTGTCTGTTGTCGTTATATTATTATAATACTCTTGGATGTAGCGAGTTTGAAGTTCAGGTTCGAGTGAGCTTAATTTTATTTTATAACATTTACCACCTCGGACAGTTTCTACTTTTGAAATGTATTTGTCTTGCCTGATTGCAAGCCTTACTGCTCTTTGAGTTATATTCTTTAATGCTGCTACGGTTTGCACATCAACCCAGGTATCTTCGGTGTTAATGCTTTTCAAAATATCTTCCAATTGCTTTCCCCTATTCATCTATAGTGTATTCGTTGTTGATGATAAATCGGTTATTATTAAATTGGAACTTGTTTTGGGGAAATATGTTTTTGTGTGTTGGTTTGTATTCAAATGTATCTGAAATATGGAAACATGTTTCCACCAATTCACCTTATTAAGGCATTATTAAAATAGTTTTAAACGCCTTTTAACAAAATAGTGAAAAAATAGGCTAAAATTTATCTACAATCCTTCCACCTAAAGGGTTTTAAGTATATCCCATGTAGGTGACAAAACGTTTTGTAATTCTCACTTTCGATTACCTTTGATGAAGTGGGAAGTTTGCTTAAATTCCATGGGGTTAAACGCCGAATGTGTTGGTTTAAAAACATTTCCGACTTTGGGGGAATTTGGCTGTTGGGGGAACAAAATGCCCAGAATGCCCGGATTTTTACCGGTAGGCTAAAATATAGATATAACCGCGATTACAGGCAAGAGTTTTTTGAAATAGCCTCGTTTTTTTGAAAATCAAAAGGTAATTAACTGGGCATTTCGGGCATTTCAATTACTTTTTTCACAAGATGGGGGAAGTCGGCAAAAACGGCATAAACACTAAACTAGAGGCTATATTTTTTCGATTACTTTTTTAAAGAATGCCCAGTCTAAGCATAATGTGTCTAAACCAAAAGCCGAATTTAGCCAACGTAAATTCAAATCAAACCATGCAAGAAACATGCAAAATCATGCAAAAGGATGCAAGCAGATTAAATTAACTTCCGACTAAAAACAGCAAAAAAGCAAGCCTCAAACTCGCTTATAGCTTAAAAGTCCGTTTGAGATTAAAGTATCTGGTAAAATCAATTTACATGATAAAATACAATAGCAGGAGGGTTCTTTTTTTAACCCCTATTTGCATGACCTTAAATCTTTAGAATAAACCCCACCCATAAATACAAAAAAACCTCAACTCTCAATTGAGTCAAGGTTTTAAAAAAAAGGAGGAGGTGGGATTCGAACCCACGGTACGTTTGACCGTACGACGGTTTTCAAGACCGCTCCGATAAACCGCTCTGGCACTCCTCCGGAAATTTTACCCGTGCCATATTATATTTTTATCATAATCGTTCTCAAATGTAAAGAGGGCGATTAAGTAAAAAAAAATAAAACGAGAAGCAAAAGTACGCTATAAACGTAAAACTATCCGCCTATTCACCTAAAAGTAAAAACACGACTAATCCCTAAAGTTTACGAACCTATCCCTTGATGGAACTGGAAATCATTTGGTCACACTCTTTTAAACCTGTCTCTACCAGTTTCAATTTTGTTTCATATTCGTCTAACTGCATATCAAGTTTCTTTTCCAAGAGGTTTAGTCTTTCTTTCCTCTGTTCAAGCTGTTTTACCATCGGATTTTCAGGATCCATATCTGTTCCAACATTCAAAAGCTCATTCACAGAATCAGACAATCCGAATTTAGCCTGTTTTATCAGGATCATTTTGTACTCTAGCTCATTCTTGTAAGCTATTAAGTATTGCTTGGTTACTGTTGCAGCTATTAAACCCATATTTTTTCCCTACCTGACTTCGTTTATGTTTTGGCCCTTTAAAAATGAATGTTGGTTGTTTTCGGCTATCAACGCCTCCATTTTTTGGAGCTGGTGCCTGTGGTAATTTAGTCTATATCGTGACATTCTGAGTTTTTTGTTCATTGTCAAGAAATCTTTAGCCATTTCCACAAACCCTTTTAAGAACGATTTTAGCGGATTTTGTCTGCGAATGAAACCTCTTGCAAAACCCAAAAAATTCTTGAACCTACGGAAATTTGTCTCTAAAGTCTGTTGGAACAATTATACACTCCTTGCTACTTTATAGACCGCTATTAATATAAAAACATGCAAACTCCTTTTATTGCTTAAATAAGAGTCGAATGCTTAACATGTCTTAATTATTTACAGTCTATTTTATCACCTGTAATACTTTGAAAGAAAAGAACCTTCTTTTCCTCTGATTTATTAATCGGCATATTTGATGAAAACTTTAAATCATTTGTATTTTTAGTCCATAAACTGCAATAAAAATTTACAATTTTATCGCAAATTTTTATTAAAAAATTGTTCTTAAAAAGATTATTAAATAAAATTCTTACATAAGTACGTATAAGCATTGTCATCCCTAAATCAAATAAGGCTATAAATTTTGAATAGCTTTACTATCTGAGTCAATTTGTTCCTTTAACATCTTCTTAACGACATCGCCTTGTGTATCAAGCATTTTACAGACAGTTTCAATATTTCTAACCTTGTTGGAAAGAACGGTATTGGCGTTAGCGGTAACTCTCCCTGCTGCATTTTGCATTGATGCCAAAACGGCAGAACCGCTACCTGACATTATATTTCCTACAATAATGGCACCAAGTCCATATTCTCCCAAGTAAGGAGCAGCGGATTCTAAAATACCTCCCCATCCTGAAATCAAACCTGCCGATGACATAAGAATATTTTGTCCAAACCCGCCAAGTGCACCAAATCCACCCGCAGTACCTGCAGCATACGCTGCTGTATTTGCGACGTCAGCAATCCCCCCAATGCTTGAGGCAAAACCTGTTTCACTTCCATAACCCGAAAGAATTGACGCAGCTTCTCCTGTTGCATAACCGCTTAATGGAGCAGCAAATCCTGAATAACTTTCCATTCCGTAAGCAGAAGAGCCGGTAGCTCCCGGAGTAAAATAAGATGTCCCAGGAAGGTTATAAGTACTGTTTCCACTTAAAGAAGTTGCAAATGAAGCTGGAGAAAATAAACTTGCAAGATTATATAAAAATCCGCTTGTACCTTCAAACCCACTGCCTGACGCGCCACCTGAGGCACTTGAAACTGTTAAGTCACGCAATTGATCGTAAGTTTCAAATAATTGAGCCTTAGAGTTGGCACTATCTGCACTGAATTTATTTGCTATAACCAAATAACTATCATATCTGTAAGACATTTCTACCTCATTTTAACTAATCTACCTATTGGAACGTTTTAAAGGTTTCTTCAATGTTTTTGTCAATAACCTTCTTCACTGATTCCATCTCTGTTTGTAATGCCTGCTGCTCCGTATCAAGCTGCTTTAGTTTAAGCTCAAGAACTTTGTCTTCTTGCTGTATTACTTCAGTTTTAGCGTTAAGATTTTGAATTTGCTGTTCATAATTAGCTTGTTGAAATTCATACTCGTTTATTGCATTTGCATAAGCAGTTTCGTCCACGGCGCTGGTAGCACTAAGATTAAAAGTACTTGAAGAATTTTGTAGTCCTACGGTTGAATACCTACCGCTGGATTCTTGTGTAAGATAGGCTTTTTCCGTAGTCGAAACCAGTTTATCAATATTTCCGGCATAGCCTAGGGTAACGGATTTAGTCGGATCCGCTATCTTGGCCGCTAAATCAGCTTGGGATAAATAATAAGTTACGCCGTTCGTTGAGGTATATTGATGAATATCAAGAGTTGGAGAAATACCTCCTATGTAATTGTTATAAGCTGTCGCAAGAGTTGAAGCAGGCACATCTGTTGCAACTTGTAGAATGGCAGCCATATCAGTAGGGCTTGCCGTGTTTGTTGCTGATAATTTTGTAGTCCCAAGCCAGTAAGTAGTCCCCGTGAGGCTTGCTGCAAGATCGGATCTGGCATTTGTAAGTCCTTTATAAACACTCTCTGTATAATCGTACGTAACGTTTGAATTATATAGAGGATCGCCTGTAAGCGACTGGATATTCGTAATAGTACAATTATTGGCACCATTGTTGAATTTATATGAAGTTGTTGTGTAATTAGCAGTATTCGGAGCCGTAGGAACGTTCAGAGCCATTAGCTGCGTAAACAACCCCGCGCTTTGGTTTGCCAAGGCAGTACGCTGCTGGTTTATCTGTTGTCCGGCGTATTCAACGTTGGTTTTTCTTGCCGTTATTTCCAGATATCTTGCCTGTGATGCTGCCATACCCATAAATTTATTCTCCTATTATTTCCTACACTTGCTTAACTACTATTTAATGTTTTTTTATTAAATGTCAACTATTTAAAATTCATTGCATCTAAGCACAATCTACTATTAAATTATACGGCATTAATCCCTTATAAATTAATATCCGGCCCCAAAAATCATCCGTATAGATTAGATAAAATTTTAAAAATAATTTAGCTAATTGACAACGACTTATTTTTTTTGCTATCCTATACGTATTGTTAACAAAGGAGTCTTAATGAAAAGTCGTAAAAACAATATTCTTTTATTATTAGAAGATAAGACGGATTTTTTTCAAAATCGTATTGCACTTGGAATTAAAACAGCTTTAGGGTGGAAAGAATTCACATATAAAGGCATTGGACTTTTATCAAGAAAGCTTGCGACTTATCTTATTAATGATTTACAGTTAAAAAAAGGTGAAAAACTTGCCATACTTTCAGAATCAAAACCGGAGTACGGGGCATGCGTTTTTGCCTCTGTAATGTCAGGCTTGGTAACTGTTCCCCTAGATGTTAAACTCACCAAATACGAATTGAAATCTATTTTATCAGATTGTCTCCCATCCGTTATTTTAGTCTCGCAAGATTATATAGAAAAAGCCCTTGAACTTCAAAAAGAAGTCAGTTCTATTAAACATGTTATAGTCATAGATGAACCCACCTACAATTTATCTTTGCCATGTTTGTACACTTTAGCAAATAATTATGAAGGTAAATGGCGCCATAGAAGTTCAAAATCAACAGCTTTCATCATTTACACCTCAGGAACAACCGGATCGCCTAAAGGAGTTGAAATTTCATTTAGAAATATGCTTTCTCAACTTGAAGATATTGAGCTGATTATACCGAAATTCTTTGATGTTAAGTCAGGGGTGTCGGTTTTATCAATTTTACCTATGAATCATTTGTTTGAACTCACCGTTGGTTTTTCAGCGTTTTTGTATTGGGGTTTTTCTGTATATTATACTCAAAGCCTTAAACCAAAAGATATTCTAGGCATTATGAAAGAAAAAGAAATTAAGTTTATGATTGTTGTGCCCGCATTTTTAAAACTTCTCAAAGTAGGAATTGAAACAGAGATTAACAACGGTCCCAAATCCATGAAACTTCTATTTAATTTTATGTATCAAGTCGCAAAAAGAATTCCTTCCTACAGAATAAGAAAAATGATGTTCAAAAAAATCCACGATAAATTCGGCGGTAAATTTTTAGGTTGTATCGCAGGCGGAGCTCCACTTGATTTATCCGTAGCTGATTTTTTTGAGACAATAGGTATTAAAATTTTTCAAGGTTACGGACTTTCCGAAACAAGTCCTGTCGTATCGGTTAATGTGGACAAAAGAGGAGATTTAGCATCCGTAGGAAAACCGTTGAAAAGTTTTAAAGCAAAAATCGATCCTCAATCAGGAGAAATCATGCTCAAAGGTCCGGCGGTTATGAAAGGATATTACAACAGACCTGATCTGACAGCAGAAGTTTTAGAAAAAAATGGCTGGCTGCATACAGGTGATATCGGAAGAATTGGTAGAGACGGGCATATTTATATTACCGGTAGAATAAAAAATATGATAGTTTTAAGCGGAGGCAAAAAAGTTTTTCCCGAAGAAGTTGAAACTGTATTGGAAAAAAGTCCATATTTCAGCGAAGTTTGTGTTCTCGGTGCATCTCGCGCAGGTGGCTCTAAAGACGGAACAGAAGATATTGTTGCAGTTGTTGTTCCTAAAGACGATTTGATTAAAAAAGTTGGCAAAGAACAAGAACTTAATAGAATTGTCAGGGACGAAGTCAAATATCTCTCTAATCAGTTGGCAGCTTACAAAAGACCGATAAATATTGTTGTGCTAAAAGACCCGCTGCCAAAAACAACGACAAGAAAAGTTAAACGAAAAGAAGTTAAAGAACTTATTCACAGGGATTATGTATTGAATCAGCTAAGCAATTAAGTTTGTGATAAAATTAATTGTATTAGAGAATGTCAAGAAGGGGATATATAATGCAAAATACGGTTGTAGTCGGTGCACAATGGGGTGATGAGGGAAAAGCAAAAATTACGGATTTATTGGCGACAAAGGCCGATTTAATTATCAGATATCAAGGCGGTTGCAATGCAGGACATACTGTTGTTGTAGGGGATAAAACCTACAAATTTCACCTTATCCCATCAGGAATTTTATACGAAGGAAAAACCTGCTTTATCGGAGCGGGAACAGTCATTCATCCTGAAACTTTTGAGCGCGAAATTCAAGATTTGGTTAAACAGGGAATTAGCACAAAAGCTTTAAAAGTAAGCCCTCTTGCTTCAATCACAATGCCTTATCATATCGAAGTAGATGGCTACTCCGAAAATACGGCAAAAAAAGGTAAAATAGGCACGACAAAAAAAGGTATCGGTCCGACTTATACCGACAAAATAGCACGCTATGGTTTGAAGATTGAAGATTTGTATTCAAAAGAAGCTTTGAGTGAAAAACTAGACATAATTTTACCGCTGAAAAACAAGCAGTTAAAAGAGGTTTTCGGGCTTAAAACCTACTCAAAAGAAGAAATAACTACTTTATGCGAACAATACGCCGATATTTTTAGACCTTACGTGGCTTTTGACTGGCAAGATATTTTAAATGAAGCTAAAAAGTCAGGCAAAACGGTACTTTTCGAGGGAGCGCAAGGAATTATGCTTGATATCGATTACGGAACTTACCCTTTTGTTACAAGTTCAAACCCAATCGCAGGCGGTGCATGCATCGGAAGTGGATTTGGTCCGACGATGATTAAAGAAGTCATTGGGGTTTCAAAAGCCTACATTACAAGAGTCGGCGAAGGACCATTCGTAACTGAATTGACAGATGAAATCGGCGAGGGAATAAGAAATGTTGGGCACGAGTTTGGGACTACAACCGGACGCCCGAGGCGTTGCGGTTGGTTTGACTCAGTTGTTGCAAGGTACGGGATGTTGGTTAGCGGTTTGACGTCAATGGCGATTACAAAAATAGATGTTTTTGATAATTTTGAGGAAATAAAAGTTTGCACCGCTTACAAAAATTCAAAAACAGGCGAAATTTATAAAAATTACCCGACAAACGTTTTTATTCACAAGGACTTGGTGCCTGTTTATGAAAGTCATAAAGGCTGGATGTCTGATATTACAAATTGTAAAAATTGGGATGAATTACCGCAAAATGCACAGAAATATTTAAAACGGCTTGAAGAACTTTTTGAAATCCCTATTTCAATCGTCAGTGTCGGACCAAAACGTGAACAAACGATTATTTTGAAATAAATTATGGCAAAAAACGCTTATATCCACATACCGTTTTGCAAGAGCAAATGCAATTATTGCTCGTTTGTGTCGTTCGATAAATTATCTTTAAAAACACGGTATCTTAAGGCTTTAATTTTTCAAATACAAATCGAATATAACGGTGAAAGTCTCAACACGCTTTACTTCGGCGGGGGAACTCCGTCTTTGCTTACGGTTGAGGAATTTCAATGGTTAACCGATTTATTTAAGCTTGAAGATAATGCAGAAATTACGGTTGAAGTTAACCCTGATAGTATTGATTTGAAATATTTACAGGGATTAAGAAATCTCGGGATAAATAGACTTAGCATCGGTGTTCAAACGTTTGACGACAAGATTTTGAAACTAATCGGCCGTGGGCACAATTCAGCGCAAACTGCGTTTGCGCTGAATTGTGCCCAAAAAGCAGGGTTTAAAAATATCAGCTTGGACTTAATTTACGGACTTCCAAATCAAAGCTTGGCGGATTTTGAAAAAGATTTAAGGTTAGCCATTGATTCTGGGATTCAACATGTTTCGCTTTATGGGTTGAAGATTGAAGACGGGTGTTATTTTTGTGAGAATATGCCGAAAGGAATTGCAAATTCAGATGTTCAGGCGGATATGTATTTAAAAGCGGTTAAAGTGCTTAAAACTGCTGACTTTGAGTATTACGAAATAAGTAATTTTTCCCTGCCGGATTTCAATTCAAAACACAATTTGAATTACTGGGAGAATAATGCTTACTACGGCTTTGGTTGTGCAGCAAGTGGATATAGTTCAAACGTCAGATACACAAACGAAGTAGATTTAGGCAAATATATTCAAAACCCGCTCAGTAAAATTGCTGAACAAAAATTGACACGTCAGGAAATTTTAGAGGAGGCGATTTTTCTGGGGTTAAGGAAAATGAATGGGATTGATATTGAAAAAATCAACAATGATTTTGGGATAGATTTTAACAAAAAGTATGCAAATATTTTGGACAAATATTCGCAATATTTTATTAAAACCTCTAAAGGTTACGCATTTACAATCGAGGGGATTTTAATAAGCAACGAGATTTTAGCTAACTTTATTGAATTATAATAATTACCATCCAAGGAACTATTGAATTAGTCCGGTTTGTTGATTGTCAGGGATTTAATTTTTGTGTATAATTTAATTTATGGAAAGAAAAACAATTACTCAAGCCAATAGGATTATTATAAAATTCGGCACAAATATTTTGACAAATGAGGAGGGCGAGGTTTCGCTTCCTCGGGTTTATTCTTTTATTGAGGATGTTTCTAATCTAAAAAAAAGCGGAAAAGAAGTTATTTTAGTGACATCGGGGGCAGTGGGTCTAGGCAAGAAAAAATTAGGTATTGAATCAACCGATGCAACAGCGATGAAACAGGCTTGTGCTGCAATCGGACAAAGCAAGTTAATGTCGATTTATGAAAGTGCTTTTGAACAGTACGATTTGATTGTCGCACAAATCCTATTAACGGAAGATGATTTTTCTCAACGTAAAAAATATTTAAGCCTTAGAACTACTCTAAACAAACTTTTGGAGCTTAATGTTATTCCAATAATCAATCAAAATGACACTGTTTCAACAATAGAACTGGATGAATTATATTGCGACATGCAGGTTTGCTTTTCGGATAATGATAAGCTTTCAGCACTTGTTGCAAGCGAGTTGGATGCAGATTTATTGGTTATTTTATCAGATATTGACGGGTTGTTTGATTCAAATCCCAAAACTAACTCAAACGCCAAAATAATTCCTGTTGTGGAACAAGTTACACAAGAAATTTTGGATTACGGTGAAAGTGCCTCCGCAGGCGGTAGAGGCGGAATGAAAACAAAGCTCGAGGCTGCAAGGCTCGTTACTCGTTCCGGCGGAACTGTTTTGGTTGCAAACGGAAAAACGCCTTCAATTATAAACCAAATTTTTTCAGGTAAAGAAATTGGAACAATATTCTTGCCGAATGATGAAATGCTTTCGGGTAAAAAGCGTTGGATTGGTTACGCGACTAATATTTTGGGTAAATTGATTGTGAATTACGGTGCTAAAAAAGCGATTTTGGAAAAAGACTCAAGCTTGCTTCCTATAGGCGTTGTTGGTGTTATAAACGAATTTAAAAAAGGCGAAGTTGTATCAATTGTGGATGAAAATGAAAAAGAAATCGCTCGAGGTATTGTAAATTATAAATCTCAGGACTGCAAAAAAATTGCAGGAGCACATTCCGATGATATCGGAAAACTTCTTGGGTACAAAAATTATGATGCAATAATAACTAGAGATAATATAACGATTTTAGAATAAAATAGGTTATCAGGTAACTAATCACCAGAAATTAACATTGTCATAAGTCAGGATTTAGCGAGCTTTTCACCTCTTCCTTGCGGAGAGGTCGACTTTCAGCACGAGCGGAAGCCCGCGAGTGTTAGAAAGTCGGGTGAGGGTTAATTTCAATC
>CAISJE010000149.1 GCA_903885635.1 uncultured bacterium | reverse complement strand
TATTACAAAATATTTATTTATTTAAATTTTCTTGAATAAATATAAACTAATCTTAATGTAATTAACAAAAAAATGCAAGCACTTTTTAAATTCTTTTTTTTCAAAAAAAGAAAATTATCTCGAAATGCTTGTCTATCCTGAATTTATTAAATCATAACTACTAATCATATTTAAACTCGTTGCATTTTTTAAATGAGAATATGTGTCAAGCTTGCAATATTTTATAAATTCAATGGCTTCATTTCGAGCAATTTCCAAAATTTTCGCATCTTTAACCAAATCTGAAATAATCAAATCAGGTAATCCGCTCTGTCTTACGCCCAAAAATTCACCCGGTCCTCTAATTTGTAAATCTTTTTCAGCGATTACAAATCCATCATTGGTTTGGGTCATAATATTAAGTCTGTCTCGGGTTTCTTGAGATTTTGTTGATGTTGAAATTATGCAATAAGACTGCAAATCGCTTCTTCCAACACGCCCCCTAAGCTGATGTAATTGTGAAAGCCCAAATCTTTCCGCATTTTCTATAAGCATGACCGTAGCATTAGGAACATCTACCCCTACTTCAACAACGGTTGTCGAAACCAGAATATCGTATTTTTTGTTCTTGAAATCAGACATTGCACGCTCTTTTTCTTCATTTTTTAATTTCCCATGCAACAAACCTATTTTATACTGCGGAAAAATTTCATTCTGAAATTTTTCCGCTTCAATCGTAGCAGCTTTCGCAGAAAGCGTTTCGCTCTCATCAACCAGGGGGTAAACCACATAAACCTGACGATTTTGTTCTATTTCGTTTTGGATTAATTTATAAACCTCTTTATGTCCTGATTGCGTAATCAAACTTGTCTTAATAGGTTTTCGCCCTTTTGGTAATTCATCTATTATCGTTAAATCCAAATCGCCATGGACAGTCAGTGCAAGAGTTCTTGGAATTGGAGTCGCTGTCATAGTAAGCATTTGAGGGCTTTGCGCCTTGTTTTTAAGCAGAGTTCTTTGTTTCACCCCAAATCGGTGTTGTTCGTCAATTACAATGGCACCAAGGTTTTCAAATTGAATACTTTCTTGAATAAGTGCGTGGGTTCCGACCGCAATATGCGTTTGGCCGTTTCTCAAATCAGTTTCGATTTTTGTTCGGAGTTTTTTTGTATTACTGCCTAAAAATAACCCGACGCCAATCCCCATCGGGGCTAACCATTGAACTAAATTATTATAATGTTGTTGAGCCAAAATTTCCGTCGGTGCCATAATAGCACCCTGATAACCGTTTTCGACAGCCGCTAGGAGCATAATCGTTGCCACAACTGTTTTACCACTACCCACATCGCCTTGTAGGAGCCTTTGCATTGGTTCGATGGAGTTCAAGTCTTTCAAAATATCTTCAATTGCACGATTTTGTGCGTTTGTTAAATCGAATGGAAGGTTTTGAATAAACTTTTTAACAAGTCCTTTTTCCTTTATTTTTAAAGGGATTGCGGTATTATTTTTTCTATTTTCGTCTCTCAGTCTTGCCAGTTTAAGCTGGATTATAAACAACTCCTCAAAAACAAGGCTAAATCGAGCTTTTTCGAGCATTTCCATGGATTGAGGAAAATGTATTTGCTCCACAGCCTCTTTTTTTTCAAGTAACTCATATTTTTTTATTAAATAATCGGGCAAAACCGTCGGAATTACCTCTTTGTAAGTAGAAATAGCGTTAAAGATAGCCCTACGCAACGTTTTTATACTCAAATTTTCATTTAGCGGATAAATCGGAACAATTCGACCTAAATTTAAGTTTGAACTTGTACCATTTCCCAAAAAATCACCAGACATAATTGAATATTGAGGTTTATCAAATGTCAAATTACCGTCAAAACTGTTAAATTTAACGGTCCCCGAAACCATTATTCCCGCACCTTGCGGAAATTGTGATTTGTAACGTTCAAGCAAGTGCCTGCTTGCTTTTGCGTAGAAAAAGCTTAGGTCAAGACTACCGCTTTCGTCTGCAATTTTAACTTTTAGGATGCTTAATCCGTTTTTACTCACAAAAGCCTGAGTTGATTTTATGTATCCAAAAATCGTCGTATTTGTATCTATTTTGAGGTTTTTGATTAAGGTTCTGTTGGAATAATCGACGTGTTTTCTCGGGAAATAAAAAAGTAAATCGTTAGCCGTATAAATCCCTAATTTATTTAGCATACAGCCGACTTTAGACCCGACGCCTTTAACATAAATTACATCAAGTTCATGTGGTGGTTTTAATTCGCCTTGAGCTTGAGGTTTTGGCGGATTTAGTTCAAAATTTATCATGGCAATAAGCCTATCTATGGCTTTTCTTCTCGTCGGCATTGAATCTGTCGGATAAAGTTCAAAGGTTTCGAGCAAAATCTTCCATTTGGGATTTTTATTGGAATTTTTGTAAGCGTTTAAAATTTCACCTTTAATAAACTGCGCAAAAGTTTGATTTTTGCCCCGTATATTAATATATTGATGCTTTCGCTCAATTTCGATTGATTTTTTGATTTGCTCTAAATTTTTTAACATTTTTTATCTAATTTGCCCCATGTTGTCGGGCTGGCAAGCCCGACCTACTGCACTGCTTTATTTAAATCCTAGGTTACTCAGTAAGCCTAAGCACTTCGTAAATATTCAACTTCTTCGCCTTGCCCCTGATGGAGACTTCTGAGATTTTAATTACATCTGTAATATTTCTTACTTTTTCATAAGTAGTAGAGCTTATCAGAAAATTGGTTTTATATACTTTATTGTAACTTTCAATTCTGCTTGCAAGGTTCACCATATCGCCTATAACCGTATATTCCAAGCGTGTTACCGAGCCGATATTCCCGACAAAGGCTTCGCCTGTATTAATCCCGATACCTATTTCGATTTTGGGCTTACCTTCTTCCAACCATTTTTGTTGGAGCTCTGCGACTTTTTGAAGCATTTTGTTTGCACATTTTACGGCATTTTCAGCGTGGTTTTTATCCTGAATCGGTTCGCCAAAAATCGCCATAACCGCATCTCCGATAAATTTATTAATGACGCCGTTATATTTGCTGATAATAGGTTCAATTTCCGTGAAATAATCATTTAATATAACAGAAACTTCTTCTGCGCTCATGTTTTCACTCATAGAGGTAAACCCTCTTATATCAGCAAAAAGCACTGTAACATTAGCACGTTTTCCGCCTAATTTAATAGCATCAATATTCTTTACAACATCTTGCATAACGTCTTTTGATATATATTGCCCCATTGCATGTTTAATTTTTTCTTTGTTCTGCCCCTCCAAAATAAACCTATAAGAATACGCAACAGTCATAGTAATTACCTGAAGCATAATCGGTGTAATAACACTTATTACAAGGTTAAATCTATAGCAAATAACGCAAAAGGCGATATATGCTATCATCATGGATGCAATTATTCCAAGCGACATAAAGAGTGAAAAGTATCTTATAACCAAAAAGGTAAGTGATAAAAGAACAATCAGGCTTAAAATGTCTTGGAGCGGAGTTGTTTGAACCAAAAACTCATTACGTAACATATTGTCCAAATTAGTGGCTTGAATATCCACTCCCGGAAAATTATTAGAAATAGGAGTTCGTTTAACATCCTCCAGTCCAACAGCTATTGCTTTTGCATTTGCGCCAAGGAATACTATTTTATCTTTAAAAACATCAGGAGAAACCAAAGGTTTTTTGCCGTGCTTAATATTATTCAAAGACTCAATAATATCTATAGCGGAGTAGGTTTTATGACAATATTCGGAATTCGGCAGAGGTCTATAGTAATGGATATTATTAAAGACCCCGTTATATTTATCAAAAGTCGGTATTTTTAATTTTGTTTTTGTGTCAGTGATTTTGTTTTTCCCGACAATAAAAGTATTATCAGGGTATAAATAATCATAAATTCTCAGCGAAAGTGAAGGGTATAATGTTCCTTTATAATCAATAAATTGGTCGATAGATCTTATGTAGCCGTCAAAATCCGGAGTAGTTATGACAGAGCCGACCTTTGTTACAGAGTTGAAATACTTAATCGGAAATTTTGATAAACTTTGATAAAAGGAACGGGATTTTTTACCTCTTTCGTCTTTTATGTGGATAGAAAATTTTTCCTTAAAATAATTATCATATTTTGCGCCGTCCACTCTGGAATCATAAGGGGAATTCAATGGCACAAAGCCGACCACAAGATTTTTCATATTTTTTATAGCCGAATAAAATTTCAAATCCGAATCAAGATTTTCCTCATCAGGAGTTGCGATAATTGCGTCAAATCCTATTACTTTAGCTTTTGAATAATCATTTAAGTATTCAAATATTTTACCGTACAATTCACGTTTCCAAGGCCATCGTATTTTTTCCAGAGATTTATCGTCAATATTTATAATGATAATCTCATTTGAACCATGCTTATTCGCGGTAAAATTTTGAACCATTAAATTATATGCCTTGGGTTCAAAAAATGAAGTAGATATTACATACGAAATCAGCATAAATACCAAAATAGAAAAAACAATTATTATTGATTTGAAATTTTTTACAATTTTCATGTAACCATGATATAATAAATTTAAAAAAAGGGAATTATGCAAGAAAACTTAATTAAAAAAATATCCAAAGAAAAAATTTATCCTATAATTAGAAGCCAAAACGCTCAAAACGCAATAGATACAGCCAATGCTCTTATTGAAGGCGGAATTAAAGTGTTGGAAATAAATATTGAAAATGCATCGTTATATCAAGCTATTCATGAAGTATCAAAAAGCGCGGTTGTTTCTGCAGGCGGGATTATAACTGCGCAACAGGCTATTAAAGCACTTGATGCCGGCGCGGAAATAATTTCTTCTCCAATCTTTCAAATGAATATAGTGAAAATTTCAAAAGACAAAGAAATACCATTGATTGCTTGTGCATCAACGGCAAACGAAGCTTATAACGCTTGGAAAACACGTGTTCCGTTAATAAAAATATTTCCGGCAAAAGCACTCGGAGGGGTTTTGTATATTGAAGATTTATTAAGACCAATGCCGTTTCTTAACGTTATGCCATCAGGGAATATTTTACTAGAAGATGTTACTGATTACATAAAAGCAGGCTGCGTCGCCGTTGGCGTTGGAAGAAGCTTTTATCAAAATTCAAGTTTCACCGAAATTACTCAAAAAGCAAAAAAAATTGTTGAACAATTAAAGGATTTGTAATTTTTATGGATGATAAATTAGATATTATAACCCTCGGTGAAGGGTTAATAGAATTATCAAGCGGGATTAGCCTTAGCCTTGCAGGAGCGTTGGACAAATATTATGGCGGCGATACCCTTGCTACGGCAGTTGCGGCTAGAAGACTGGGCTCAAAGGTTGGATACATAACTCGAGTTGGTTGTGATTATTTTAAGGAATATTTGATGGACAGTTGGCAGGCTGAGGGGTTGGATATTTCTCAAGTCAAGCTTTCTGAAGGCTTTAACGGACTTTACCTGCTTGCTAGGCCCAAAGACGGAACCAAGGAGTTTTCTTATTATAGAAAAAAGACAGCCGCATCTAAGATTTCTATTGATGATATTTCTGAAAAATATATTGAAAGTGCAAAAATATTTTATACATCAGGAATTGCACAAACTCTTTCTCTATCTTGTAAAGAGGCTGTTAGCAAAGCTTATTCGCTGGCAAAAGAAAAAGGGCTTACAACAGCTTACGACCCAAATTACAGCCCTATAATTACAACTCCTGAAGAAGCAAAAGAAGCTTTTGATGAAGTTATTAACGATATTGATGTTTTGTTTTTGAGCGATAAAAACGATATAGCCAAGCTTTTTGATATGTATTCAGCCGAAAAAATAATCAAACATTTTTGGGATATGGGAATTAATACTATTGTTATTAAATCAACACAAAATGGTGGATATTATACCGGCTACGCGGGCGACATAATCTTTTGCAATTTTTTCTCGACCCAAACAGTTGACACAACATGCTCTGGAGATGTTTTTAACGGCGGATTTTTGCATGCCATATCTTCGGGATTTTCACCTTTTGAAGCTACAAGACTGGCTTCTGTCGTTGCAGGTTTGCAATCAATGAAAATCGGCGCAATTAAATCTATACCGACAAAAGAAGAAGTTTATAGTGAATATGAAAAAATCTAAAAATATTTTAATATCAGGATATTATGGATTTGATAACTTTGGTGATGAAGCGATTTTGGGCGTTTTAACAAAAAAACTTAAGGAGTTAAACGCAAATACTGTGGTTTTATCAAGTAATCCGACAAAAACAGCAGATTTGTACGAAGTTAGTTCAACTTACTTTTTCAACTTGCCACAAGTGATATTAAAAATAATTAATTGTGATATTTTAATCTCAGGCGGCGGAAGTTTGCTTCAGGATGTAACGAGTATAAAAAGTCTTCTTTATTACCTTTGGGTTATTAATACGGCTTTATTTTTCAGGAAAAAAGTTGTAATTTTTGCTCAGGGCATCGGACCGATAAATAATAAATTCGGAGCGTTTTTGACCAAAAAAGTTCTTCAAAAATGTTCTTTGACTACGGTTAGAGACAGAAAAAGCAGGATGCTATTGCAAAAATGGGGTGTGAAAGCAGATTTGGTTTGTGACCCTTTGTTCGGACTTGATTTAGCGCCTAAAACGCAATCGGGTAAAGTTGGTGTCCAATTACGCGGCTTTAAGACAGTAACGGAAAAGCTTTTAATTAAATTGGCGGAGCAGCTTAACAAAGATTTTTCGGATAGAGAAATAGAGATTTTTTCGTTTCAGGATAGTCTTGATTTAACTGTTTGCAAGCGTTTTGAAACAATTTTAAGGTCAATTAATCCGCAAATAAAGACGGAATTGATTTATAACCAAACCTCTCAAGAGATTTTTGAAAAAATATCCGAGCTTGACTATATGATTGCTATGCGTTTTCATGCCGTTTTGGTGGCACTGAAATACGGAATAAAAACTCTTGCAGTCTGTTACGATGTAAAAGTGGAAAAATTGGCACAAGAAGCTCAAATTCCTTATGTTTCAATGTCTGCTGGAGAAGATTATGATAATTTGTTTTCGCAGCTCAAGCAATTAGACGAAAGTCAACTTATAGAGTTTTCGACTTCAAAACAGTTTGATTGGACGAATATTTTAAAGACGGAAACGCTGAAGATGTAAAGATTATGGATTATCACTAAAAACGGAGAAAAGTTATGCAAAACAGACCTTATACGCATCCTTGTGAAATATTGCTTGAAGAATTCATCAAGCCGTATAATTTGACCCAAAAGCAGTTAAGTGAACGCCTTGGGGTTGGGATAAAAACCTTGAGCGAGCTTTACAACAAAAAACGTGGCATAACTCCGATTATGGCACATAAGCTTGCAAATTTATTCGGAACAACACCAGAATTTTGGATGAACGCCCAAAGTGCCTACGAGCTTTACATGGCTTACGAAACTAAAAAAAATGAAATAGATAAAGTTAAAAAAATAGCTTAGAGATTAGGGAATGTCTCGCAATGAGGTAAAACCACTACGCAAGTTAATTAAAATCTACCTGAGTTGTTACCAATCAAAAATTCAGTTATATCAAATAAAAAAGAGCCTTGGTCTTGACCAAGGCTCTTTTTTTAATTAAATAATTAAACTGCTGCTTTTGCTGTTTCAAATACTACGTCAAAAGCTTCTTTGTCATTTACCGCCAAATCAGCAAGCATTTTTCTGTTCACGATAATGTCTGCCTTTTTGCAAGCGTTGACAAATCTTGAATAACTCATTCCCTGCGCTCTTACAGCTGCGTTAATTCTAACAATCCAAAGTCTTCTCATGTTTCTTTTAAGAACACGTCTGTCTCTATATTGGTATTTAAGTTTTTTCATAACCGCTGCGTTTGCAACTTTGAAAATTCTGCTTCTCGCACCGATAAAACTTTTAGCAAGTTTTAGGATTTTTTTGTGTCTTTTGCGACTAACGTTTCCGCGTTTTACTCTCATATTAGGTCACTCCTTTAATTTTTACTACTACTTTTTTCTTACTCGTTCGCGATTAATGGGACTAGTCTTGTCTTGGTTTATCGGCTGTTCGGAAAAGTGTGATTTTCCCCACAGGGATGAGTTCGCATAAGCTCACTCTTGCCGAAAACCGCTGCCCTGCTCGTGCCACAAGTCTGTGTCACGACACCGCCAAGCCGTCGCCCTCAGCTCACTCGCGCTATCTTGAATATTTCTTGTAAGGTAACTGTTTTGATATCAAATCCAAGTGAGTATCTGATACCTGTTCCGGACCGGCATTGCTTCTTTTACGTTTGGAACTTTTGTTAGCAAGTAGGTGACCTATGCCTGCGTGTCGTCTTAAGACTTTGCCGTTAGCGGTAATTTTATAACGTTTCGCTCCAGCCTTGTGTGTTTTCATTTTTGGCATTTTCTTTTCTCCTTTCAAAGATTAAGTAATTTCGAGATATACGCGATAATAAAAACCGCTCAATCTCAGTCGAGAAAATTATGGCACGCCAAGGCCATAAAACTTTCGGCTTATTAGTTAATAATATCAAATAAAAACTTACATGCAAGCACATAAAAAAAACTTATGTGAAACTTTACAAGGGAGCTTGCGGAAAAATTAGAAATTTTTCTCGCAAGCTCCCTTGTCCGGCTCGCACCCATACCACCGGCTATCCCGCAGCTGGTACGGGTGCGAGCACTTCCAAGGTCGGACTTGAAAAATCTCAAAAAACTGTCATTTTTTGGATTTTTCCGCATCCTCATTTATAAAATTAATTCTCAAGCCCAAAATGTTCAAAAATATTTATTTTTGAACTTAGTCTCATATGATTAAAAAATCATTTAAGCACTCTGAAATCAAAATTGACATCTCCCGGTCCAAAGTCAGCATTCTTGGCAGTTTTTTCAGAGCCAAGAGATATAACCCTAGAACCACCGCGTTTTGCACTTCTATTAAAAGTCTTTCCTGGCATAGAGCTTGTGTTAACCCAACTGTTTTTAATTGTTTGCTTGCAGCCAACAGTAACAAAACCAATAAATAAAACTAATGCAAAAACGATAATAAGAGACTTTTTTTTGTTAGGATTCATTTTTTTATCCTCAAGTGGGAAGACCCTAAAAATCGGACTCTTTTTAGGCTACCACTACCACCAGTATAACATATTCTATGAAAAAATACTAGCCTTGTAATAGATGATTTTTATAATAATTTAAGGATTTGCTCAATTTTTTCAGGTAAATCACTAATTTCACCATCGTTATAGATAACATAATCAACCAACGGTACTTTTTCATCTTGTTTCATTTGTATTTTTATCCGATTTTTTGCTTGTTCTTCAGATAAATTATTTCTCGCTATTAATCTTTTTAATCTGATTTTATCTTTTGCATAAATTAATATTGTTTTATCAAAAACATTGTCAAATCCGGCCTCAAAAAGTAACGCTACAGATACAAAGATTATTTTTTCAGCTGAATTAGAAGAAAAAAAATAAATTATTTCTTCTTTTATTAACGGGTGCAGAATACATTCGAGCTTTTTTCTTAAAAATTCATCCTCAAACACAATTTTAGCGAGTTTTTGGCGTGAAATTGTACCATCGTTCAAAATATCATAATCTTTGAAAGCGTCCTTGATTTGAGTTTTTACGTTTTCTTTTTCAAGCAAATTGTGTGCAACAAAATCTGCATCAAGCACCTTGTAATTTTTTCCTCTTAAAAATTTTTCAACAGTACTTTTCCCCGAAGCTATATTTCCTGTAATTGCGACTTTTAGCATAATCTGTTCTACCTATTGCTTTTTGATAAAAAATATTATATAATGGTTATGAACCACTGAAATGGCGAATGCCACGTAGGTGGTGTTTTTATTTTTTAGGATAATAAACAATCCCAAAATGGCTTGTACTAGACGCTTTTAAGTTTAATATGGGTTTGAATTGTTCCATCCATTGTTCAACTTTATCTTCGGTTACAATACTTGGTAATCTATTTGGAAGTTTACCTGATTCTAGCTTGTACATCATAAATAAATGTACAATGTAAGATATAAAATCTGCAATTTGAATAAAGCAAGATTCCTTAGATTCTTTAGATATAGGATCTTCTATTAATAATTTAATTTCATTTCTATATGAAGAATATTGATATTGAGATGGGATATAATTAATTTTTTGTATCTCTCTTGCAACCTTACACATAGAAGGTAACCGACCTTCATCAGTAATTATCATAAATTTTTTATCATTTAGACACGTCATGTACAATTCTTCGTGTATTTTTCTACAATCCTCCCGATTTTGTATATATTCAGATAATAGCTCGTATATTTCTTTTCTCTGGCATGAATTTGCATAATTAAGTGTATTTTCTATTCTTTGAATAGAATAAGTAAAAGCTTTTTTTAAAACTTTATAATCTGCATTTGGTATATTGTTTTTATCAATTACAACATTTATTATTTGAATAGTTTGCGTAGCTAAAAAACTTATAAATTCTTCTAAAATCTCAATTCTAGTTTCATCTGAAAAATTATATTGTCTATAAGGTTTTTTGTTTAATAAAAATTGCTTTGTGTGAAGTTCATATTTAACTGGTAATCCAAATTTTTCTTTTAAAGATTTTCTAAAATTTAAAATATTTTGATATGTTTTTTTCCAATCATCCTTACTCAAATACACACAAGATAAAATAAACAATCGAGAAGAATATTTAGGAAATCCATCATCTCCAGCTTCATCATAATATGCAATATACATTATTTTACCCCATTTTTATCTATTTTATTCAAAAAGTTTTTCAATTCTTTAATCTGTTGTGGTTTTATCGGCTTGAATTGACCTTTTTTTAAGCCTTCAAGTTCAATTATCGCATGTTGAATTCTTTTTAACGAAGTAACTTCAAAGCCCAGAAACTCAAACATTTTTCTGATTTGCCTGTTTAAGCCTTGATATAAAGTTATTTGCATGACTGTTCGCTTGTTGTCGGAGTCCTTAATCATCGTATCGGCATAGGCAATTTGCCCTTTCTCGATTTCAATCCCCTGAGCCATCTTTTCAAGATGATGAAGATGCACTTTGCCGTTGACGCTCACAACATAAACTTTTGGAACTTTTATCGACGGATGTGTCAATTCGTTTATCAAATCGCCGTCGTTTGTCAAAATTATCAAGCCGCTCGACTCTTTATCCAAACGCCCTACGGGCTTCAAATTATTCATCTCTGGCGGAAGTAAATCATAAATTATTTTTCTGTCTTTTTCGTCATCAGCACTGGTGATAAACCCTGTGGGCTTGTAAAATCTGTAATACTCAAGCTTTTTGGGTCTTATTAATTTTGATTCAACAAAAACTTTATCTTTTTCGCCAACCAAAAATCCAAGCTCTGTAACCTTTTTTCCGTTAATGGAAACAACGCCTTTTTCAATTAACTCGTCGGCTTTTCTTCGTGAACAAACCCCCGAAGATGCAATATATTTATTTAATCGCGTAGTTTTCATTTTTCTCCGTTGCTTTTTCAAAAGCTTCCGCCAATAATTGAGGCATTTTTCTGTACAATTTGCCGTTATTGTCAATTGCTACAAGTTCTACTAATGCTTCTATAAAAAGTTTATTTGTGACTTTACTTCTGATTGTCTGTACAAATGTGACAGATAGGGAATTGAATTTTTGGATAGAAGTTTCAATAATCATTTCATCGTTTAATTTTGCAGATGATTTATATCGTACATTGAGATTGATAACAGGCAAAACAATATTCTGCGCTTGAAGTTCAAGGAGATTATGGCCCATCTTTTCACATATTTCAACCCTACCCATTTCCAGCCATCTTAGGTAGGAACCATGCCAGACAACCCCGTAGGCATCAGTATCAGAATAATATACTTTTTGTTCAAATTCGTGTTTCATAGAGCTATTTTAGCACAAAAACTTTTTGCTTTATCTTTCCTTTTTCTGTTATAATTAAATATGGTTATATAAAAAAAGGAGCTCAACAATGGAATTTAAAGGAAGCAAAACAGAAAAGAACTTGCAAAGTGCGTTTGCAGGAGAGTCTCAGGCACGAAACAAGTACACTTATTATGCACAACAAGCAAAAGCTGACGGTTATATGCAAATTTCGAAGATTTTTGAAGAAACTGCCAACAACGAAAAAGAACACGCTAAAATTTGGTTTAAGTTGTTGCACGAAGGAAACAAAGTTCCGGATACATTGACTAACCTTGAAGATGCAGCGAACGGAGAACATTACGAATATACTGAAATGTATCCTACATTTGCAAAGGAAGCTAAAGAAGAAGGGTTTGATAAAATAGCATTTTTGTTTGAAAGCGTTGCTAAAATCGAAAAAGAACACAACGAAAGATACCAAAAATTGCATGCAAATGTTGCAGAAGGAACAGTTTTTGAAAAAAAAGAGAAAGTTTTTTGGATTTGTTTGAATTGCGGACATATTTTAGAGAATGTAAAAGCGGTTGAAGTTTGCCCTGTTTGTGTGCATCCGAAATCTTATTTTGCAATGAGAACGATAGATTATTAAGCAAAAAATAAAACGTAAAATGTGAAAAGTAGGGCGGGATTGCTTCCCGCCGTTACAAAGACAATAAAAAAAGGAGAAAAATATGGCAAAATATCTATGTACAGTATGCCAATGGGTATACGATGAAGAAAAAGAAGGAACAAAATTTGCAGACTTGGCGGACGATTGGACATGTCCAATCTGTGGTGTCGACAAAGATATGTTCGAACTTCAGGCGTAATTGGGGAAATAATTATAATAAAACAGGTAGCAGCTTAGATTTACTTCAAGTCGCTACTTGTTTTTTGCCATACACTCGCAAAATTTTTATTATCTTTAAATATTGGAATAAATCCTTTTTCGGATAAAACTTTTTGAATTAATTCGCAATCTAATGCCTGTAAAGTTTCATCATTTCCCAAAACAAAAATTCCATTTTTAGATAATTTACGATAAATACTTTCAAAAACATTTCCCAATATTTGCTCAGCTTCTTTTTCCGTTTTTAGTAATCTACGACTTGCAGATAAACTTTCTGTCATTAGGTGGTATAAAGCATTTCTAAACAAGAATATATCAACATCACCATCTTTAACAAGCTCATCCAATTTTCTAATGTCGCCTTGAATAAAATTACAAACATCCGCTTTTTCAGGCTTTACTCGGTAACTTTTTGTTTCTATGTTGAGTGCAAATTTTTCCAATATAAATCTGCTAATTCTTTGTTTAAATAACATTTTTTCTTTTTGAGGAGGCACCTTATCAAAAAAAGTGTTGAAAAGCTTTTGACATAATGCCTGTTGCGTTGACAGTTCGTTAACTGATTTAAAAGCGAGATATAAATCTTTATATGCTTCTCCATTACGTAGGGTTTCAAAAGTAATCGAAGGATTTTTCGGCTCGATCTTATAAATATGAAAAACACCCTTTTTCGCCTTTGCAATTGCTTTTTTGCCTAAATCAAAGCCCGTTATTTCAACCATTTTAGGAAAGTTATCAAAAAGCATTGCTAATGACCAACTTTCCTCACCTGTTGAACAAGCGCCATCAAGAATCCTTATTTTATCTCTGTCCTGGAATGTTTTTTCAGCATATTCTCTTATAAATTTTAGCCCCGAAAATTGCCTAAAAAATGCTGTTTCTTGTATTGGAAGAGTTTTTCTCGTAAAGCCCTCTCGGACAAATTCATAATATGCATGCCCTTTAAAAGTCGGATTATTATGATTTAAATAATTTCCTTTAATTTTGACATTATATGTATATTGATTTTGAATATTATTATAATTACAACTAATATTTTGCATAATAATTTCACCTTTATTTACCTACTCTTATAATGAAGCTGACAAATAATAATTGCCTAAATTTTATCGCTTCTTATTATTTTTTAACATAGAGAAATGGTATTGGTGTGCCTAGAGAGTCGAGCTTTTATTCTTCCAATCTTTCGAAAATCTCCAAAAATATCTTTTCATCAATTCCGTGAATTAACAGAATTTTTTCCTTGTTAAGTTCACCTTTGAGAATTTTTATGTTGCTTTTGGCGGTTTTAAGTTTTTTTGACAAAAATTCTACCAAGGCTTTGTTGGCTTTGTTTTCAATCGGCTGAGCCGTTATTTTTATTTTTAACGCCCCGTTTTCCCAAACAGCTTCGTTCCTGCTTGAGTTCGGGATTATTTTAAGCCTGATAATCAAGCCCTCGTCTGTATTTTCTAATATTTTTTTCATCTTAACTCTTGACTTTATAACTTTTCAACCTTTCCACTGTTCGACTATTTAACTGTTAAATTGCTGTTCACTCAATTTCATTCATTCTCACTATGCAAAAAATGAATTTACGAGTATAATAATTATATCATGGCAGAAAAACCTATTTTCACAGAGATAAAAGAAAAGTTGATAAAGCAAAATCGTCCGCCTGAAGATATCGAAAAGATTGAACAGGCATATTTGTTTGCCAAAAAACTGCACGAAGGTCAATATCGAATTTCTGAAGAACCTTATATTATCCATCCGGTAGAAGTTGCGAAGATTTTAGTTGACCTCAAAGCCGATACAAATACTATTATCGCTGCGTTTTTGCATGATGTTTTGGAAGATACCGATACCCCGCCTGAAGAAATTGAATTAAATTTCTCCAAAGATGTTTTAAATCTTGTCCATGGCGTAACAAAATTAGGCAAATTACAATTTAAATCCACCGAGCAGCGCCAAGCAGAAAACTTCAGACGAATGTTTATTGCAATGGCAAGTGATATAAGAATAATTTTCTTAAAACTCGCAGATAGATTACATAATATGCGTACCCTAAATTTTATGGCGGCAAATAAGCAACAAAAAATAGCACAAGAAACGCTTGATATTTTTGCCCCGCTTGCAAATCGTTTAGGGATTGGGAAAATTAAGGTAGAATTGGAAGATTTATCGTTAAGATATTTACATCCTGATAAATATTATGAAATAGCACAATTGGTTTCGCAGAAAAAAGCAGAAAGAGAATTAACTGTTAATTTATTGATTGACAAAATTTCACAGGATGTGAAAAATAATGGTATAAACGCTTCCATAACGGGACGCGCAAAACATTATTACAGTATTTACAGCAAAATGAACCGTCTAAATATAGCCTTTCATGATTTGTATGATATTACGGCAGTAAGAGTAATCGTTGATACAGAAAGGGAATGTTATGCCGTTTTAGGTTTAATCCACTCCCAATTTAAACCTATTCCGGGGCGTTTCAAGGATTATATTGCGATGCCGAAAGGGAATTTATACCAATCGTTGCATACATCTGTTATTGGGCCGCGTTCAAAACCTTTAGAGGTTCAAATAAGAACTTGGGAGATGCACGAAGTTGCTGAATATGGGGTTGCGGCACATTGGCGATATAAGGAAAAAGGTTCTGAAAAAGCCAATAATAATTCGGATGTCCAATTTTCTTGGATGAGAAAAATGGTCGAATATGACAATGATTTAGCAACCGCAGAAGAATATGTAGATAGTGTTAAATTGGATATTTTTTCTGATCAGGTTTTTGTATTCACCCCCAACGGAGATGTCTTTGATTTGCCTGTAAATGCCACCCCGATAGATTTCTCTTATCGTATTCATACAGATGTCGGGCACAAAACAATCGGAGCTTTAATTAACGGTAGAATAGCGCAACTTGATACAAAATTAAAAAACGGTGATATTGTTGAAATCCTAACCTCAAAACATCCTGCTCCACGACTTGATTGGTTAAATTTTGTAGTCACAAAACAGGCATCTTCCAAAATTAAACAATGGTTCAAGAAAAATAATCGCGAAGATCACATGAATTTGGGAAAAAGTAATCTTGAACATGAGTTAACAAAAGCTGTTTTTGACGAACATTTTAAATCAGGAGATTTTGAAAAAATTGCCAAACAAATGAATTACAAATCAACTGAAGATCTTTTTGCTGCGTTGGGTTATGGCGAAACTACAATTAATAAAATTACAAACAAACTTAAAAAACCTCCGACGAAGCAAGTTGATATATCTTTTGGTCAAGAACGCAGTAAGAAAAAATATGAAAAAGATATTATTGGATTGGAAGGTCTTTTGTATTCTTTTGCCAAATGCTGTTCGCCAATCCCAGGGGAGCAGATTATTGGTGTGGTTACGCGTTCTAAAGGTGTTTCAGTACACCGTTTGGATTGCAAATCATTAAATGATGTTCCGCCTGAAAGATTTTTGGAAATTCATTGGGCAGGCGAAAATATTAATCGAACTTATAGTACGACAATTAGAATCGAAACTCTTGACAGACTAGGGCTTTTAAAAGATATTATTGCGGCTGTCTCTGATAATAATACCAATATTAATTTTGCTAACGTTAAGGCTAAAAATAATAAAGTTGGGATTGTGGAATTGGGAATTGAATTAGATAATATCAATACGCTAAAAAGAGTTATTACGGGAATACAGGCATTGCCTGATGTTTACAGCGTCAAGCGTATTCAAGCATCATCAGGTCAAGTTTCCCCATCTCATAACAGAAAAAATAGTAAACCCCCGAAAAAGAAAATAAAATAGCCTATAATTACAATGAGCGCCGAGTGTTTTTTATTATTTGTTGATTTTAATATATTTGCCCCGCTTTTAGCAGGATACCCCCTATTAAGACCACTGCACAAGGTAACTAATCACCAGAAATTAACATTGTCATAAGTCAGGATTTAGCGAGCTTTTCACCTCTTCCTTGCGGAGAGGTCGACTTTCAGCACGAGCGGAAGCCCGCGAGTGTTAGAAAGTCGGGTGAGGGTTAATTTCAATC
>CAISJE010000148.1 GCA_903885635.1 uncultured bacterium | reverse complement strand
TATTAAAAAATATATTTATATTTTTTAATGGGGACTGAAATATTTTAGCCCACTCGCTTTTATTACTCAATAAAGTAAGGCTATACAAAAGACCAACTAAAATTATTTGAACAAAATAAATTTTATATATTTCTTGAAATGGAATATAATAAAATGGAATTGATAATAAGTATATCGCAAAGAAAGAATAAAATACCCTAATCACACCATCTTTTATTGGATCAGTTATTTTTTTTAAAAGCTCAATAAATTTCATATTTTATAATTTTTTGTATATCCCATTTCTAATCTGTAACCTTACAAACTGTTTTGTATTACAATCTCCAAGTGCATCAAACTTGGTGATTCCAGTAGCACCGTCAAATCCATTCATTTTCAAAAGATACCTTTTTACTTCTTTTCCTGATCCATCTGTATTACTCAATGCCTCTGCTATTATATAAGCCACATCGTATGAATATGCGGCATATACATCAGGATTCTCTTTATACTTGGCCTTATATTTTTTTTCAAATTCAACGAATCTATTTCCCGTATATTCTGCGGGTTTTATCAAATACACACCTTCTGCAGCATCTCCGGCACTTTTCAGAAGTTCAGGAGAACTCCATACATCCGCACCAAATATTTGCTTTTTATAGCCAAACTCTTTTAGCTGCTTAAGAATAATTCCACCCTCGGCACCATAAGAAACACAATATATCGCTTCAGGATTTGCTTTTATTATTTTTGATATTTGAGTTTTGAAATCTCTTTCCCCTTCATTCATACTTTCAATAATACTTATTTTGCCTCCATTAGCTTCAAAATTCTTGATATACTGATTTTTCAAACTTACTCCCCAGTTGCTATTGACATAGAGTAAAGCTACATTTGACAATTTCAGCTCTTTAAGCCAATTTGCCATCATAACAGCTTGATAAGCATCTGAAGGACAAACACGGAAAAAGTTGTCATTCATTGAAAGATCAGGAGAAGAAGAAATAGGAGATATTAAGACAACATCATTAACATTAGCGATAGGCAACATTGCCAAGGTTTCCATACTTGAAGCGCCACCAATAACTATCGGATATTTATTGATGGTGGCAAACATATTCATAATATTTACAGATTCTTTAGGACCTCCCTTATTGTCTTGATAAACTATTTCTATTTTATCAGTATACTTTTTTGAAATATTTATTTCTGAAACAGCTAAGTCAATACCATTTCGCGCCCTTTTACCGTAAGATGCAAAATCACCAGTTAAAGGAAGTGATGCTCCGATTTTAATTGTTGTTGAGGTATTGTTATTGCACCCAGCAAAAGTAATAAGCATCAAAAAAACTAGATAATACACTGTTTTTTTCATTGTTTCGAGATTTAAATTAATTAAGTGTATATAGCTTTTTGTTCAACCGGAATATCTTTGTCGTTATCAGAATAAAAAACAGAACAGGCACAAAACTTAAAATCAGTGATTTGACTTTTATACTTACTTGAGTAAATTATATTTTGAATAGCTTCATCTTTAATGTTTCCAAAAACCTTAAATCCCGCAGGACAATCAGCTATATCTCGATTCGGCAATACTGTAAATGAAAATAATGGGCGTTCGCATTTTGGCTGGCCTAAAACTCTGGTACCAAGCTCAGGAAGCCATTTATATCCAAGAGTATTATCCATACATACTAAATTATTGAAAAAGGTTCGCGATTCAGTGAAGTTATGCGCACTGTATGTTTTGTCACAATTTTTAGGCTGTAAAAACTCTTCAATCATTGGTATCACATTTTTGTGACGCAAACAGGGCAATAAATCATTAATTATTCTGCTTTCATTATCTGTTGTTGCAGGTATTTCAATTGCTAACCGATTGTTTTCGGAAAACCCTAAACTAATTGCAGTATCGATATTTTTAAGAACTGTTTTGAAGTTATTAACTCCTACAAGTAAGTTATGATTATGTTCATTAGTATCTCTGATAGAAATAATAAGTGCCGCCTCTAAATCATTTAGTATTTTTAATTTATTTTCATCTAATAGCGAGCCATTTGTAAAAATTACTGATTTTAATCCTCTTTTGTGGATATTTTTTATATAATCTATTGAACCATGCCATGTAAATAATTCCCCACTCCCTCCATATACAACTGCCTTAACATCGTGCTCTAATGCAAACTCCAATATATTATCTAACTCTTTTTTAGAATAAAATGTATCTGATGATTTTACTGGGAATGTTTCGAGATCTTTTCCTGTAAAACAACCATAGCATTTCTGATTACAATTTGTAGGTAATAAGATATATATAAATTGAAATTTTGGTTTTTTTTCTTTGCTCAATGCCCATTTTAAATTATGCGTAATAATTTCTTTTGTATGTTGGTCCGAGTAATAATATTTTAAACCTTTTAAAGAATTTAATTCATTATTGAGTTTAAATGTCCCCTTACTGCAAAATTTAAGCCCAAGTATTGAATCATTATCTAATATTTCCGATATATTAGGATATACCTGCTTAATGTCCTCAGAATTCATTGTGGTAATTTAATTTACAATTCTACCAAGCTCAATTTTAATTTTCCTATTAAAAATGTCTCTTACGGCATCCTTATGCTCAACAATAATCATAGCCAAACACGGATCGTTAATGATAGAATTAAATATTGCAAGAATTTTGTCGGTATTATTATTGTCAATACCAGCAAGTGGCTCGTCAAAAAGTATCAATTTGGGCTTATGGATAAGACCCATTCCAAAAGCAAGTAATTTTTTTTCACCACCGCTTAAGTTAAAAGGTTTTCGTTTTTTTAAAGCTTTTAGTCCAAGTTGTTGATAAACGTCTTCTATTCGATCGCATCGCTCATTTTTTGAGTAGATATTTCCTGCAATTTTTAAATTCTCCTCCACGCTAAGGTTTTCGAAATTAAAATTCTTTTGTGGTATATACACAATACCAAGGCGTATAAGGTCTGATGGATTTAAAGTATCAATTCTTTTGTTTTCGAAGAGAATCTCCCCATTCCACAAGGGTAGAAGACTATAAATACATTTTAGCACCGTACTTTTTCCGGATCCATTGCCACCTGTAAGTAGTACTGTTTCACCAGAAGAGACCTCGAAGGAAATCTGGGAAAGCACCATTTTTTTACCGTATCCGGCAGATATGTTTTTTATATTTATAGACACAAAAAATTTAGTTGTTAGATGATAGCAAAATACCATCATGTAAATGAAAAATATGGTCACTTACCTGATTAATATACTCTCTGTTATGTTCAATCTGAAATACAGTTCGCCCCTCAGCCTTAATACCCATAACAAGATTAACTATTCGATTATAGTTATCGTTGTCTATTCCTGCTACAGGTTCATCCAATAGCAGAAGTTGAGCATCATTGGCAAAGCAGCATCCAAATGTCAGAAGTTTTTGTTGACCATAAGATATATCACCTGCCAAGCTATTTTCTACACTTTTTAGATGGATCTTATGAAGAATTATGTCAGCTCTTTCATTTAATTCCATATACTTTTTTTTAAACAAACCGCTAGGTAAAATAGAATTAAATATATTTTCCCCTGGATTTCCTTTAAAAGACAATAAAATATTTTCCTTTACACTTAGTTTGGTTATAATTCGCAAATCCTGAAAGGTACGAGTCACACCCATTTTATTGATTGTTATAGGTGATAGTCTATCAATGCGAATGTCTTTTAGCTTTATCTCTCCTTTATCCAACTTCATAAAACCAGTTATTACATTAAATAATGTGGTCTTACCTGCGCCATTTCCTCCGACTAATGAATATATCTTACCAGGTTCTAGAAGAAGATTTAATCCGTTCAGTACTTGCTGTTTACCAAATGATTTATATATGCTTTTCAATTCTATCATTCTTGGCATTCAATGGCTTATTATATAACTAAATCAACGACAGTATCGACATATCCACATCAATTTCTGTTAGCTTGATATCATGGAGGCAAATGATAATAATTTTAATTCTTCCATGGTTCCAATTGTAATATTTTCCTATTAATAGAATAGTATGATCGATCGAAATTTTAAATGTTTTACTGCATACTGCACTCAATCGAACAGATTACCTCGATCTATGAAGCCTTTGTTCACCAAGGTCGTCTCTATCACTCTTGTTGAAATGTTGAAGTAGTGTGCCGCTTCATCCAGCTTTTCTTCTCCGAAGTCTTTACCAACGAAATCCTTCAAGGCATCGGATGGACAGAGAAACTCCTGGGCGAAAGCTCGCTGAAACTTCTGCCGGGCAGTTTTAACGGTGGTAACTGGCAGAAACTTGTCTGTATCTGGTGAATAGAGCCGATCACCAACCAAACGTAAAAGGGCAAATCGGTGATTGGTGGGATATGAGGTGTTGAGGCAGACATCAAGATGATCCGGCGCTCCATTACGAAAACCAACCGTCATGGGGCTTTTTTCCCTATGATTGTTGGTGAAAAAATCGCTTGAGAGTGAAAAAAGGTCTATCAACTGTTTGTTGCTCGCGGGTCCATTCGGCAGCACCCAATACTTTCTTGCTGCGCGGGCAGCGACAGCCGCTCTTTCCCATGGCAACAAGGAAAAATCTATGCAGGCAGTCTCTGTTTTCAATGCTTTGGTATCGGGCACAAACATTCGTTCGGTATGGCCCTGAACGTTCCTGAAAAGTGCATCAAGAATTTCTGGTGAATCGGTTGTGCTTTGAGCCAGCACCTCAGCCACTGCGTCGTATCCTGATAGTTTGCCTTGGGCAAGCAGCGCAGCCATAAGCTCTTCAGGCGCTTCGTCGGGGTCATAACCCAATAATGCCTCCATCTCTCGCCAC
>CAISJE010000147.1 GCA_903885635.1 uncultured bacterium | reverse complement strand
GCGGATGATATATACAACACGTCAGTTGATAAAACGAGTTGTATGGCAATATTATATGATGTAAATGGTGCAAGCATACCAAATAGGGTGGGGGCAGATATACAAACATTAAACGCGAGTGTATCATCGTGTGATATACGAGTGGGTACATTATGCGTGGCATCAGGTGATACAACACCTACTCCAATAAATACTTGTAGTGATTCTACTTGGGATACAAATCTTACAGCGAATGCATATTGTGCCAATAACTATTGGGCAGGGGCAAAGAAATCATGTTCTGCTCAGGGCATGAGATTGCCTACCAAAGATGAACTAAACACAATATACACAAACAGAGCGACCATTAGTGGCCTGAACCTTGCCGCTCCCTACTGGTCCGCCACTGAGTACGGTACAATTGGCGCGTGGGCCCAGTATTTTGCTAATGGGGTTCAGTACGGCAACGACAAGCACAACGGCTACTATTTGCGGTGCGTCAGGTGACCCGGAGGAATAAAAGGCTGGAGGTCTTTATGGCTTTTTGCTTGATTGCTGGTTTTCACAATTCCATATCTCTATACATCTTCCCATCCGTGCCTCTTTTTACTTTTCCCTTTTTACTTCCTGCCGTTCTGCTCAACTAAAAGAAATGACTTTTGAAAAAAAACCATTAAAAAGAAGTTGTAGAACTTGCAAACGCCATGCCTCGTATAATCAGATGATTTTTAGCTGAAATATTGATGGCTGTGACAGATTTTGCCGATACTTAAACTGAGAAGGTTTCAATTCAAGAGGGGAAAAAATGGCGTACAATACAATGTCACCGGTAAGACCAAGACCCTATCTGGTAAATAATAACAGAGGGTTTGCAAAGCAAAAAGAAGATAATGAATCTTCTCAATCTTCGCGATCTTCCCAGCCCCAATCTCAGAGCTTGGTTAGCCCTCATCAGGCTGAGGCAAATAACAATAAGAATAGGCAACAGCAAGTAATAGATTCTAAGGCATCACAACAATCAGCAATTGCATCTCGTGATGCAAATATTAAAAATGCAACCATTAATATTGCCCAAATTTTAAAAGATTTCAGAAGTACTGCAAAAGCAATAGGTGCATCCCCTGAATTAACGGAAGATGTAAATGCTTATTTATCCCTGATTGAGAAACAAGTTCTTAAAGAAAATCCCGATTCAAAATTAATAAAATCAAACTTAAAAAATGCATCCTCTTTACTTGATAACTATATTACAGAAACCCTTAACCGTCCTTCAAAAGTCGTGGAAAACTGGATTGATGCACTCTTTTTGCAACAAATAAATTACAAATTTAACGATGACGAAGTAAATCCCCACTTTCTTGTGAAATTTCCGAATCAAAATAAGGATGATGAGAAAAATTCATCAAACGAAGATGAAGATGAAGATGAAAATGATAACGAAGATGAAAATAACCAATCTAAGAAATCTTTGAATATTCCTACAGATGATAAATTAAAAGCACTTTTTATACAGGCAAAAAAATATGTTTATGCGAATAATTCTCAAAAGGCAATGGAATTGTTTAAAGAAGCCCTAGAACGTGCTGTTGAAGTCTCTGATAATGAAACAGAGTCGAAAGTTCTTTATGAAATAGGAAAAATTTATGATAAAAATGATTATCTTGCGCAAGCTTTGACCAGCTACAATAAATCATTAAGTACGACAAAAGATATTAGTGTAAAGACAAAGGCTCATTATTCAATGGCGCAAATTTATGATGATATATCTCAGTTCGAACCGGCTATTAATCATTATATGAGTTCCATCTCTTACGCAGGAGAAAATGAGAATTTAATTGCTCAATCAACTTCTTTGACACGAATTGGAAATATTTATTCTGATGAATACAGAAAAGAAGCATTTGATTTTCTTTTAGAAGCTGAATTAATTGCATCTGAGACTAAAAATGCCAAGGCAAAAGGTTATGTATCAAGCAATATTGCTAATGCGTATAATAAAATTAATGAGCCTCAATCTGCTCTCAAATATTATTCTACAGCGGTTAAAGAATATGAAGAAGCTCAATCTCCGCATAAGGTGGCAATAAATTACAAAAGGGCTGCTGAAATTATGCAGGATTTCAAAAACCCTAAAAAGGCAAAATCTTTATTTGAAAAAGCACTTGCAAAAGCAAGACAAACGGACGATGTTCAATTGATGACAGAAATCAATGAAGCTTTGAGTATGATTTAAATAATGTGGACTTTTATTGAATGGCAGGAACTACAAGCCTGTCTTGCTCGTTCACGTGAAAGGTTGCTACGGACTTTCTTTCCAAATAAAAAATTTGCACGCTAAAAAAAACACTTCCTCGAGGAATTTCTTCGGATAAATTAAAAAATTATAATAGACATATTGCGAAATAAAATAATGCCAAAAACTAAAAAGACGATTTTTCATCAAGGTTTGTTCTCTTTATGCAAAATCTAAATGAAAATTCCAAAGTCCTGCACAAACCTTAACAAATTTGTCATCTATGC
>CAISJE010000146.1 GCA_903885635.1 uncultured bacterium | reverse complement strand
TATCAGTGCAATCAGTCCATCTACATCCGAGGATGTATTAATTTGTTTCGCCATATTGGCGTAGTTAAGAGCGCTTTTCCAATCTTTTATCTCCGTATACATAACGGTAAAATTATAATAAACAACAAATTTTTCATTATCGTTTGAACAAAGAGCAAGAGCTTTATTTAAAGCATCTATTGCATTATTATATTGGTTTTCTTCTGAATATGCTGAGGCTAAATCGATATAACCGTTGGGCAAATCAGGCGCAGCTTTAATATAATTTTGGGCTTCAAGCATTTTTTTTTGAATTAATCTGTTTATCAGAACCCATAACTATAGGAGCAAAAAGTTGATAACTTGTGTAAAATTTTTATCAGGCAGTATACAGTTCATAAACAATCTTTGTTAATTTACAATTTTATTATTTTATTATAAAATCTGGTTATGAATAAAATTTTAGTTATAGATGATGAACAAGCCATAAACGAATTGATTAAAATAAACCTTGAGCTGGTCGGCTACAGGGTAATTCAGGCATTAGACGGCATAAAAGGCTTTGCACTGGCGAAGCAGGAGCTGCCTAACGCAATTATTTTGGATGTTATGATGCCCGAGGTTGACGGTTATACGGTTGCACAAAGAATCAGGCAAAACCCTTTGACAAAAAATATTCCTATCCTGATGTTGACCGCACTTTCTCAACTCAAGGACAAGGTTAGAGGTTTCGATATAGGTATAGATGATTATCTGGTCAAACCGTTTGAGATGGAGGAATTAAAGGTTCGGATAAGGGCTATTTTGAAACGTTCAAATCAAATCCCCGAATCTGTTGCGATTAAAGAACTTCTTAGCGTAAAAGAGATTACGCTTTTGCCTGAAACTTATTCGGTAAAAATCAACGAAAGTATGGCAAAATTAACCCCGATTGAGTTTGAGATTTTCAACCTGCTGTTCCAAAATCACGGGAACATGGTTTCGTCAGTAAAATTATTGAGTGACATTTGGGGCTACGCCCCTGACGACGAAATCGAAACAATTCGGGTGCACATCAGGCATTTAAGAACAAAAATCGAAAAAATTGCCAACGGCAAAAAATATATTCAAACGATTTATGGCGGGGGATATAAACTTGAACTTTAAAATGTTGATGGCGAATATAATGCTGGGGAGTTCAAAACTCTCAAATATGCTTTGATTGCAACTCGGTATTAGTGTTTAACCATTTAATGCTTGATTTTTAGTATTTATATTATACAGTTGTAATCATGCACGAACAGAAAACATCAATAAAAAATATAATACAGGCAATGGGATTGGTATTTGGAGATATCGGAACAAGCCCGATTTATACCTTTACC
Source organism: uncultured bacterium (assembly GCA_903885635.1). Taxonomy (GTDB): domain Bacteria; phylum Cyanobacteriota; class Vampirovibrionia; order Gastranaerophilales; family Gastranaerophilaceae; genus CAIPUE01. Next base: position 18,081 of record CAISJE010000146.1, on the reverse strand, counting down.
GTAATATTTTTGACTACAAAAGTCACGGCAACAAACGTTGTCGGGGTTTTGTCTTTAATCATCTGGACACTTTTGTTGATTGTAACCGCACAGTACACTTGGCTTGCAATGAGTCTAAGCAAAAGAGGTGAAGGCGGAACAATCGTACTCAATGAGATTTTAAGAAAACTTTTAAAAAATTCTCGTCCGATAGTTTTTTTCTCGTTTCTTACATATTTGGGAATTTCGCTTTTAATCGGTGACAGCGTTATAACCCCCTCAATAAGCATTTTATCAGCGGTGGAAGGGTTGAGATTAATCCATGCTTTACATAATATTCCGCAGGCTTTGATTTTGATTATTACATTAATAATCGCCATTTCTCTTTTTGCAATCCAAAAGAAAGGGATAGAAAAAATAACCAAGGTTTTTGGTGTGATTATGCTTGTATGGTTTTTGGCTTTAGGGGCTTCGGGACTTGCTTCAATTTGGCACCACCCGTTAGTTTTGGGAGCATTTAATCCTCTAAACGGTATCAAATTCGTTGTACACAACGGCTTAGGCGGGTTTTTTGTGTTATCCGAGGTTTTCCTATGTGCAACAGGTGCCGAAGCCCTTTATGCCGATATGGGGCATCTAGGCAGAAAGCCTATTACGGGCGCTTGGGGGTTTGTACTTTGCGTATTAATACTTAATTATTTAGGACAGGGTTCATTTTTAATCAGACATCCGGAAGAAACTAATATTCTTTTTTCAATGGTTTTTTCTCAAGCTAAGATTTTATATATTCCGTTTTTATTGGTAAGTATTCTGGCAACAATTATAGCTTCTCAGGCGATGATTAGCGGGCTTTTTGCAGTTATTTATCAGGGGATAAACACAAGAATTTTACCTTTGTTTAAGGTATCCTACACTTCCGAAAAAATCAATTCACAGATTTATATTGCAACCGCAAACTGGTTTTTGTTATTTTTCGTGGTCTTGATTATCCTAATCTTTAAAGAATCTTCAAAATTGGCGTCAGCTTACGGATTGGCGGTTAGCGGAACATTCACTATTACTGCGATTATGATGGGAACAATTTTCTATTTAAGAAAAAAATATTTTCATCTTTTTATAACAATCGGGTTATTTTTCGTAGACTTTGCCTACCTAATGGCTACCTGCACAAAAATCCCGACGGGTGCTTACTGGTCGATTATAATTGCGTCGATACCGTTTTCATTGATAATCTTGTACCTCAAAGGGCAGGAAGCTATGTATAAATCGATTGTATTGATGGATAAGGATACATTTTTAGAGCAGTATAAAAAAACTTATTCAAGTGTTAACAAAATCGAGGGTAAAGCGTTGTTTTTTGCGAGAGGGATTGAAAAAGTTCCGCCTTATATTGTTCAAACTCTTTTTACTAATAATATTATTTATACCGAAAATATTTTTATACAAATAAATAAAGCGAGTGAGGCGTTTGGCTTGCACTATGATTTGACTCAGGTGGCAGAAGGTTTGAACATACTGAAAATTGATGTGGGTTATATGGAAGTTTTTAGGCTGGAAAAAGTCTTGAAAGCTTTAGATATCGAAGAAAAAGCCATTTTTTACGGAGTTGAGGATATTGAAACGAATAATTTCTTCTGGCATATTTTCTCTATAATCAAAAAAGTTACCCCAACGTTTGTAAGTTTTTACAAGTTGCCGGTTCACAAAATCCATGGTGTAATTACGCAGATAACTTTATAATATTTATTTAGGTTTATAAACTCCGACAAATTGAATCTTATACCAAGGAATATCTATATTACCGTTTTCGTTGCGAATTATAACGCCCCACATATCCTTTATTATTATTTTGCCTGAGTATCTCGTAGTCGGTTCTTTTTTAAGCAGTTTCAATCTAACGTCAACATAATCGTTAAAAACAGGAGAGGCTTCTTCGCGAGTAAAAGTATATAAATTGCCATCCTTTTTGTATTCAACAAACCCGTCACACACTGTTTCAATTTTGCAAGGAATTGTTGTCCCTTTTGCGTCTATTATTTCATCAGCAAAAACGAGAGACTGTAGCGTAAATAAACAACAAACCGCTAAAATTATCTTTTTCATAAAGTATCCTTAATTAATTAACAGTGATATTGTACCTTAAATTTTACAAAATATCTATAGGGTCAACATCAATCGTAAGCTTAATATCTTTTGGCATGGTAATTTGATTCATAAATTTTGAGATGAAAGCATGCCCTTTTTCTTCCAGTTTATTTTTAATAATAATTTGAAAACGATGCATGCCCTTAATTTTTTCAATGACACAAGTCGATGGACCAAGCACGATTAGTCGTTCTGAAATTCCATGTTTATCTATAATTGTGTTCAGTCTCATTGTTATTTCCTGTGCGGATTTTTCTGCTCTAAAATTATTTTCTGAGCTTAAAATTATCCTAATAACCTGACTGAAAGGCGGATAATCAAATTCTTCCCTCGATTGGATTTCTGTTTGATAAAAATCGCCGTAATTTTGTTGTTTCGCGCTTTCAAGCGCATAAAAATCGGGGTTGTAAGTCTGAAAAATAACGCTGCCGGAAAATTCTCCTCTGCCCGAGCGTCCCGCAACTTGAGTTAAAAGCTGAAACCCTCTTTCTGAGGCTCTAAAATCAGGTAAATTAAAACTGGCGTCCGCCGCAATTACCCCGACAAGCGTAACATTAGGGTTATCAAGCCCTTTTGCAATCATCTGCGTACCGATTAGAATATCAATTTCACCCTGCTGAAATTTGTCTAAAAGTTCAATATGAGCATTCTTTTTGGTCAAAATATCGCTGTCAATTCTTTCAATCTTTACATCTTTGAACAATTCTTTTATCAAAATTTCGATTTTTTGGGTACCTGCACCCGAATTTCTTAAAGCATCACTTCCGCATTTTGAACAGGTGTCGGGAAAAGACTTTGCTCTATTGCAGTAATGGCATTTCAAAGTTGCGCTTTCGCTGTGCCAAATCATAGGGATAGAGCAGTCTTCACATTCGATTACATCTCCGCATGCCTGACATTGAGTGTATGTCGAAAATCCCCTGCGATTTATCAGCAAAATCACCTGTTGACCTTTTTCCAATGTTTCTTCAATAGCTTTTTGCAGTTGAACAGAAATTATCCCGCGATAAGCCTGTTTTGAGTTGTTTTGCATATTTATCACTGAAGTTTTTGCCACAGGAACATTATTAAATCTGTTTGGAAGTTCAAACAAATTTTTTGAATTAACAGCTCGGTAATAAGTTGCGACATCGGGAGTTGCGCTTCCTAAAAGAAGCGGACAATTGTGGAATTGAGCAAGTTTTTGTGCAACCGTTCGAGCGTCGTATCTTGGGTTCGGATTGGTCTGCTTGTAGGCGTTTTCGTGCTCCTCATCAATGATGATAAGCCCGATATTTTTTAACGGTGCAAACACTGCAGAGCGTGCCCCCGCAAGAATTTTTATCTCATCTTTATATAATTTTTGCCAAACATCATATCTTTCGCCCTCTGAAATACTGCTGTGCCAAATTGCAACGTCTTTTGTGCCGAATTTTTTTGCCAAACGTTTTGTAAGCTGGGATGCTAAAGCGATTTCAGGTGCCAAAAATAAAATATTTTTACCCGACTTAATTGTGTCATCAATCAGCTTAAAATAGACTTCGGTCTTACCTGATGCGGTTACACCGTGGAGGAGTGAGGGGTGAGGAGACGGGTAAACGGTAAACGGTAAACGGTGAACGGTTTTGTGGTTTTTGTTTGCTTTTTCCTCTTCACTCTTCACTATCTGGTTATAAATCTTTTCTTGTTCGCCTGAAAGTTCGTACAATTCTTCTTTTGTACTTATGTGTAAGTTTTCAAGCGGGTTTCTGTAAATTTCTTCATCTAAAACCCTCACACAACCTAACGCTTCAAGCTTATTAATCGTCACTCGCGTTGTCTTTGACTGTTTCTCAAACTCGATTAGGGGTATCTTACCCTGCTTTTGGAGCATTTCGAGGATTTCAAGCTGACGTTTATTTGCACCCTCAAAAGACAAAAATTCCACCGATTTTTCAGTTTTTGCGTTTTTATCAATTAATTTTAAAGGAATTGCCATGTTTAAAACTGTCACAAAATCTGAACAATAATAATTCGCCACCCATTCGAGCAGTTTCAAATATTCAAGTGTAAAAAGCGGGGTTTCATCTAAGATTTTATTTATTTTTTTCGCTTTTATTTCTGCGGGCAAATAATTCGAAAACCCGACCACAAAAGCATTAATCAGCCCTTGTCTTCCGAATGGAACTGAAATTGCCTGACCTATTTGGATTTTCGCTTTCATTTCATCAGGAATTATGTAGCTAAAAGTTTTTACGCCAAGCCCTTTTATGTTAACAAGAGCAAGGGCGTATTTATTCAACACGCCCGAAGTCTTTTCTATTTGCTGATTTTCGTTAAGCTTCTTGCTCATCAACGCTCATAAATTCTTTCATTGCTTCTTCTACCGCATCTTTGAGGATTTCGATATTTTCCGGCGCGCAGGTTACTCCTTTTTTCGTCGGAAGCCATGTTGCACCGTCATCTGTCGTGTAAAAAATCCTCAAATCGAGGTAACTTTTTCCCTTATATTCGTTAATCGAAATTTGCAATTGTTCAGTCGCACTTCTTGGGATTGTAGCTATCATTTTCGGTTCTTGTGCCATTGTTTTTTCTCCTGTTTATTTTAAATACAAAGAAATTATAGCACAAAAAGAAGACCACTTCGAGTTCTGTTTAATTTCCTACCAGCATTTTATCTAACATTGCTCTGTAAAAATCTGTGTTAATGTTTAGTTTCTGTCCTATATCCAAGAGAATTAATACAAATTTTTTGTCCGAAGAATTATTCGCTTCAGATTGTTTAGATTGTTTCATATTTTCAATAATATCTCCAAGTTCATGGAATATTTTTGTAAAATAAATATTTTGTGCCTCGGCAATGTCAATATGTAACTCCAATTTTTCGATGTTATCAAAAAGTTCTAATGTTGCCTCCGCTTGTTGAATTTCCAAACTCTGCGCAAGTCGTAAAATGTTTTGAGAAATTTTTTGGCTAAATGTTTTATTAGTCGGCGTTTTATCAATTTCTATCCCGATTTTTTTGGTCTCAAAATTTATATCCATAGCCTGTTGAAGAATATTACTATCCAAAAACCCTCTTGAATTAATGATTAAATCATTAAACTGTTTGCTCAAGGTATATCCCGCAGAGATTTTAAATTCGTCAGGGATGCTAAGCCCCAAGTTTTGCATATGATAAATTGAACTTTTGCCCTCAGTGTACATTTCCTGATACATTTGAGCAAATTTATTCATTTTTCCTTGAAGCATAACTTGAAGAATTTTTCTTCTTTCTTCGATAAAAATATCTTTAAGCGTAAAATACTCACGCCCGAAATATTCGTCCAACGCCCTGATAATCTCTGTTAAAGGATTAAGCATAAAGACTCTGAACAGTTCTTTTTGAATATTTACATACTCGCCGTCATCACTGAATTCTTTTATTGCACAGTGGAAATCTCCGCCGGAATATTGAACCAGAGCAAACATAACATTGGATTTTTGTAACGTAATTTGGGATTGAATTTCTATGTGTCCCACGACAAATTTTGCCGTTCCTTTTTGAACTTTTTTATAAGAATGTTTTTTGATTTTGTAACAGTAAATATCTTCCTCATCCTCAAAATCTCGATAAAGTGAGGAGATTGCCCATAAACTTGCCATCTGCTTGATTGTAACAATTGAGGGCTTAACGAATTTCACAAAAATATCTTTTCCTGTCCCAAATTCAGGGAAATTACTTTTCGCTTCTGATAAAAATTCTAAAAAATGTTTTTCCAAATCTTTTTTGCTAAAAATTTGTGCTAATTGCATTGCACGCGCTGCGTATTTTAAAATTTGAGTGGTTTCAATTCCAGAAATTTCGGAGAAAAACCATCCGCAACTTGTGTACATTAACATCGCTTGACGCTGGATTTCAAGCAGCTCCATTGCCTTAACTTTTTGTTCTTCGGATAAATGAGCGACAAAATTTTCTTTCTGAAACTTTTTAATCGTCAATTCGTTTCTGTCCAAAATTACGTCAATATAATTGTTTCTCGCTTTCCAAGGATTTTTCAAATAAATTTTACCTTCTTTTTCAAAGATTATAATCAATTGGTCTCTCAAGTAATCAAGGGCTTCTCTAAGCGGCTTGCGCCATTTTTGGTTCCATCCCGGATGCCCGCCTGTTGAGCACCCGCAGTCTTCTTTCCATCTGCCTACCCCATGGAAACAGCTCCAAGAAGATGACTGTTTTATGTCGACTTCCGTCTGACTTGGATGTTTGTCTAAATATTGAGCATAATTAACGAGTGTAAAGCCTTCTTCTTTTGCACGAACTCTCAGAACGTAAGAAAGAGCCATGTCTCCGAATTTGGTATGATGACCGTAGCTTTCGCCGTCTGTTGCAATATTTATAAGTTGTGTATAATTTCTGTTGTCAGAAATCCCTTCTTTTAATCTTCGGATAAATTTGTTTCCGTCTTTTAAAAGTTCGTCAAATGCAACGGATTTTGAAATCGCGCCGTCATAAAAAAATAAATCTATATATTTTTCCGGCGCAGATTTGATATAATAACGATAGGCTCTTGCAGGGTCGATATTCCCCCAACTCACGTCAGTCCAGTCTTTGTCGCCGATTTTTCTGAACTTTAAAGCCTGATAAGGCGATAAAATTGTGTATTTAATCCCGTTTTCAACCAGAATTTCGAGCGTTTCATCATCCACGGCGGTTTCAGCAAGCCACATTCCCTCAGGTTGTCGTCCAAATCTCGTTTCAAAATCTCTTATTCCCCATATAACCTGAGTTTGTTTATCTTTTTTGTTAGCCAAAGGCATTATCATGTGGTTATAAACTTGCGCTATCGCGTTTCCATGCCCGTCATGTTCTTGAACGCTTTCGATATCGGCTTTTATAATCCGTTCATACGCCAAAGGTGCGTATTCTTCCATCCAAGAAAGCAAAGTAGGCCCAAAATTAAAGCTCATAGAAGTATAATTGTTCACTACTTCTAAAATTTTATTTCTGCTGTCAACTATTTTTGAAACAGAATTGGGATTATAACATTCCCCGTTTATTCTTTCGTTCCAATCGTGAAAAGGCGAAGCACTATCTTGTAATTCAATGGATTCAAGCCATGGGTTTTCTCTGGGCGGTTGGTAAAAATGCCCGTGTATTGTTAAAAAAACTTCTTTTTGACTCATTCCTAAACTCCAAAAACTTAGCGCTCATAATTATTTTACACTATAGTTTTAAAAATTACCTCTATTTTTTGGGTGAATTTTCTTCTTTTGGTTGTTGATTTAGTACAGTGAATTTCTCTACACTAATCCAAGCATCGCCAAGCGCATCAGAAAAAACGACCCCACTGTATTCGATTTCATCGCCTGTTTTTAAATCAATATATTTTTCGGCGATCTCCCTTTCAAGAAAATTTTTCATTTCGGAAAGAGGAACCGTATGATTTATAACATCGTCTCTTTTAATCAAAAAAGTAATATATTTATCGGAACTTCGGTAAGCAGGTTTGTAATCCAATCCCAAGGTAGAAAATTTATCGAATTTTGCCCTGATTGTAACGCGTTTATTCAAGTATTTTGTCGGATGCAGAACTATATCAAGCGAATTTGCGGGTTGATAAACTTTTTCAGGTACGCTCACGGCTGTTTTTTGAATAGCAGCAGGTGTTTTAAGCGGCGCTTTTACCACCGCATTTGTGCTTAATCCAAAACTTACGGAGATTGTTATTAACAGTAACGCTAATTTTATTTTATTTTTAATATTATTCATATTTGCCTCTTTTCTTTTTCTTTAGTTTATATTGTAGCACAAGAAAACCAAAAAGTTATTGTCAGGCTTGCTAGTATTTTAGAAATTATAAGATAAAAATTTCAACAAAGATAATGTTGCAAAATCAAAAAAGCGTGTTATACTTAAATTATAAGGATTTAGCAGAATGTTTGAAATTATATATGCAGATGAAGCTATTGAGCAGTTAAGTAAACTAGATAAAGCTTCAAGGAATAAAATATTAAAAACCATAGATATTTTTGAACAATTTGGGAAAGAGGCTAACAATTCAAGAAATTTAAAAAATGGGCTTTGGGAATTTAAAGCAGATAATATTAGAGCATATTTTAAATATCATCATCAAAAAATAATAATAGTAGGATTAATAGTCCTGAAAAAAACACAAAAGGCACCTGAAAGATTTATGCAACAAGCGATAAGAAATATAGACAAAGTTATTGAAGAATTAAAGGAGATTTAAAAAATGAAAACTCATAAACAAATAATGGAAGAACTAAAAAATGCCGATAGTGACAGTTATGAAGAAATTAAAGAAAATACAGAAGCCGTAAAAAGATATTTCGGTCGCGGTGGGCGTCGCCCTAATGCAGGACGTAAGCGCATAAAGGCGTTTTCTTTAACTTTCACAATTAGAGTTGATTCTATTGAAAAAGAATTTATAACACTCGCACGCGAAAATAATATTGATTTAAGTAAGTTTGTTCAAAATTTATCCTAAAATCTTGAATTAAAGAAATTAGTTAAAATAATCGGGATGAATTTCGCAGGAAGCGCACTGAAATCAAATACGAATTCATTTATCCCGATTTTTATCAGGTTGTCCACTTCGTCAAACCTTTCAAGGATTTTGTCTTCAAACATGTGCATTCTGCAAAACCCGTCGACTGTAAACGGGAAAATTTTCTTTAATGAAGGGTCTTTTAGGGCATATTCACCCTTGTGACATGGAGCTTTGCAGGATAATCTTGAGATAATGGCAGAATCGTTGTTTAATGGGCAAAGCCCGAGGCTTGGCACTCTTACGCTCCCTGCAATTGTATATTTTTTAGTTTCTATAGTGTTTTTTATCTTTTTAATCGTTTCTTCCACATTGCGAAATGTCGTAAAATCAACAGTGTTAATAGGGTGAAGATTATTGAGACAATTAATCGACATACTGTTTAAAAGATTTATCCCTTGCCCAAGTTCAATGGATATTTTACTGAGTTCGGGGTCATTTATTACCGCCCAAAAATAACCGATATTATTTATAATCAAAGAATTTGGTACAGGTTCTTCTAAGCAAAGATTTTTTACGTATTCGTAAACCCTGTCAAAATCCCTTTCAATAAGAATTCTTGGAGTGGAAAGTTGAAGTTTGATGTTTTGGTCGTAACAAAACTTTTTAACATCTTTAATTATTTCATTAAAACTGCTTTTTGCTAAATCAACAGTAGAGAGAATTTCTCCGTATTCTATTGAATTTATAGGGTTAAATCCGAGTTTTTGGATAAATTTCTTAATCGGCTTGAATTGCTCTAGGCTTGAAAGTCTTAGATTTATTTTAAAATTTTCTTCTTTTTTGTAGTCTATATCTTTTTTAAATCGGGTTTTTTTAATCTCCCAATCGAATTTTTGGATATTTCTGCTGAATTTAAAATCTTTTCCTTGAGCGCTGAGCATCTCGCCTGAAAAATGGTTTGTTTTGTAAACACTTTTTCTTAGATGTTTAAATGGAAGTTTTTGATTTTTGAACATTTTAGGTTTTTCGAGGATTTTTTCTACAAGTTGAATTCCTTCCAAAATTTCTTCAGAAGAATTGAATTTCCCCTTGATAACGACACTGTCAATCGCTTTGAGTTTTTTAATCTCCTCCGCACACCAAGGAAGATTGTCGGAATCGATTGCGAGTGGAAGATTTGTGTATTTTTTGATTTTGGCAATGTTTTTCAGATAAACTTCTTCGGTTATAATTACTTCATCCACCTTGTGAAAAGTGTTTACAAAATCAATCCCCGAAAGGTTATGAATGTCAAAATATGAGTCGATTATTATTCTAAATGGAAGCGAGAAAATTTTTATTGCCTCTAAAATAGCAAAATTATTTATAAAAATTCCGTCTATTTTTGTGGTTTTAAGAAATTTTATCATTTTTTTTATTTCAGTTAAATCCTCTTCTGAAATATCATGTTTAAAGTTTATATAAATCTTAGAATTATTTTGATGTGCAGCTTGAATAAAATCATTTATATAGTTGAAATTGTTGTTTAAAAATTTGTTATAATAGACGTAGAAATCCCGACATTTTGTAAATGGGAGAAAGGATTCAATATCCTCAGGTTTTTTTATTGGTGCAACTATTAAAATATCTTTCATGAAGAATATTGTACAATTTTTTTTAAAAAAAAGAAATGTTTTGTTAACAAAAGTAATGTCTTTTGCACAAACATATTAAAAATGTTAAAATATCAATGAGGTTAGGTTCGTTTATTTTTGACTTAAATTTGAATAAAATACATCAAATAAAGGATACTTTATATAAGGGTCAATTATACAATTACAGTAAGAAAGTTTTGTCACAGGAGGATATGAGATGGTTGAAGAATTAGAAAATAACGAAGAGAATAATGAAGCAAAGCAGCTGAAGGAAAAGAAAAAGCAAAAGTTTATTTTTGCTAAAGATAGAAAGCAAGGGGTGCTTGCACTGGTTGTGGGGGTATTATTCGTCGCGAACAGCTTATATATGGTTGTAAAATATGTTTTAGAACAAAGAGCCCAAGCAACTGCCGGACGCACAACTGTTACACAAGAAATGATATTATCACCAGATGGTTTACATCCTGTTGTGGAGCATCTGCCGATTAAAAATAAGAAAAAATCTTGAAATTAGGATATAAAGAATGGTTAGCGGACAAAAAAAAGATTCAAGAGTGAAGAAAAAGGGAAAGCTTGTTTTAGCAAAAAACAAAAAACAAGCTTATTTGGCACTGGTTATTTTGGTGCTTTTTTTTGCAAATTCTATTTATATGGGTGTTAAATATTTGATGGAAAAAAATGCTCAACAAAACCCTCCACAGGCGAATAATACAATTGGACAACAGCAGCAAAATCTTGAAAGTTTGACTAATATGCCTCGAGGAGGCGCCGTTGAAGGTGGTCAAAATCAAAATTTATCACAAGATCCTAATGATATTTATTCCCAAACATTGAATTCCAAAGCACAGCAGAACGGACAGAATTTAACAACACCCCAAGGAGCAGATGAAGATATTGAGATTATTACCAAAAAATCTGCTTCTCCGAAAAGCGAGAAAATGGTTTTAATCACAGTGGCAAGCTCAGGCCGCTCAAATCCTTTTTTGCCGGCGAATGAAAATGTGCTTCCTGAATCTTTGTCTTATCTGACTACACCTCCTGAAACACTTCCTAAAGATACCGATACAAGTAAGATTATGACTACAACGATATCAGGTATTTTGTACGACAAATATAGCCCTTCTGCTATAATAAATATAGAGGGAACTGATTATTTGGTCAAAGTTGGTGATATTATAAATCATTACAAAGTTTTATCAATAGACAAAATTCAGGTTATTGTCAAATTGGGACAAAATGTCTATAAAGCCGGAGTTGGCGAGCTTTTATCGCAAACCGGTTTGGAACAAAATAATATTGCAAATTTAGATAAAAATAACGTTGCAAATTTAAACAAAAAATTCGGTGGGAATACTATTCCAATAAATGTTAAGAAAAAAGGTTATTAACCGGGAGCAATAAATGATAATTAAAAGAATGAAAAAAGTTTTATCAAGTGTAATTTTAGCAATATGCTTGCTTGTTTATACCGCGCCTATTGGTTTATGCGTCTCAGGATTTCCGATTATTGACGCGCGGATAAACAAACCTATTTTGAGGGATACGGCCAAGACTTCGTCACTTAAATTGGAGGGTGATATTTCTATTACAAAGGGAAATCAAAAAATTAATTTGAGCTTAAGGGATTCAGATGTTAAACAAGTTTTGAGAATGTTAGCTGATAAAGCGGGCTTAAATATCATTTTTCATTCATCGGTAGTTGGTGGTTCTTATACCTCTACTTCTACCTCTACTTCTTCATCAAGCGGTATATCTGGAAGCTTTTCCAGTAATTCAGGCAATACTTCTTCCGGTAGCACAGCAGGAAACATCACCATGGATTTGGTAAATGTACCTTTGAATGATGCATTTAAATTAGTAATGCAGGTAACGGGATTAACTTATTTTATGGATAAAAACACCATGATTGTTACTTCTGCAGAGGCAGCAAAAACCCTCAACATGGCAAAACAGGAAATAAGCGTTATACCTGTAAAATATATAAATGCTTTGGAATTAGCTAATTTTTTAAATAAAAATATTTTTTCTATAAATAAACCGGGGCTTTCCAATGGTAATATAGCAATTGTTAACCCTGGAGAAAATGAAATTTTAATCTTCGGTACTGAAAATGATGCTAAAATGGCAAGAAAAATAGTAGCTCAATTTGATGTTAAACCAAGAGAGGAATCTTTCGTTGTAAACCATACAACTCCGGCTGAAATGGCTAAGGCAATATGCCAAACATTAATAGGAAAAGATTTTGGGAATTCCGGCTCCAGTAGCTCAGGTGGGTCTTCCACAGGAGGTGCAGCAAGTACTTCCGGAAGCGGCTTAACATTAGGAGGACAAACAATTGCATGCACTGTAGAGACAAGCTTGTCCAGCAACAATCTTGAATCAATGAAAATGAAAAACATGATAATTTCATACTCCCCTCAAAGAGGAATCCTCAATGTTATTGGAGGTTCAATTCAGCAATTAGAAATGATTAGAGATTTTATTATGAAAAACGATAAAAAACAGCCTCAAGCTTATTTAGAACTTTCTATAATAGAATTAAACGAAACGGGCAGCAGGGAATTCTCAAACACTTGGCAGGTATGGAGTAAATATTTCTCAGGAAATTTTGACGGAACATCAACAAAAACAAATCCACTGTACCCTCAGTTTCTTTCAGAAGGTCAAGCCTACGATGTCATAGATCCTGCTGACCCAAAAACGGTAAAATATACCCTCTCTCAATACTCAGGAGTGCCGACAATAACCTATACAATGAATTATCTTATTTCCAACGGCAAAGGGCGTGTGCTTGCAAATCCTAGAATAATGATTACCAATGGAGAAACCTCCACGATAGATTTATCATCGGATTATGTAAAATCAGTAACCTCGCAAGTTCTCGCAACCGGCGGTCTAGCAGGGGCGATTCAAAAAACTTATGAAATTGGTAGTGACGAAGGTATAAAGGTATCAATTGTTCCTTTTATAAGTCCTGACGGCTATGTAACTTTAAATATTAATCCGACCTACTCAACAATAAAGGAAAAAGTTTATACGCCGAGTACTACGGGTACCGGTACGGATTTGGCTGCAACGTTATTGCAAAGAAGAAATTTGGATTTAAAAAATGTTAGAATAAAAGATGGTGAAACTCTTGTAATTGGGGGAATGATAAGGGAAAACGAAACAAAAACCGTGTCCAAAATTCCTGTTTTAGGTGATTTGCCGGGCGTTGGTTTATTTTTCAGAAACTCTGCTTCTTCAAAAGAAAAACAAGAACTCGTGATAATGCTTACTCCTAAAATTATCAAGGATTCAGAAGATTTAGTTAAAAATACGGATGTGACTTTATAGAAATGAATGATGTTTTAAATAAATTAAAAAATAGTATCAATAAAGATTTAATTCTTAAATTTGATGAACATTTATTGGAACAAATGAAGTTTGTTCCAATAAATGTTCATCAAAACTTTGCATATATCGCGATTAGTTCCTTTACGAATAAGGAAGAAATTGTATCATTGTTAAAAGCGAACAATTTGGATTCAAAATTCATTCAAATTTCAGAAGCAGAAATAGAAGAGCTTTTTAATTATGTTGCTACTAATTTTTTCTCAAAAAAAGCACCTAAGGCTATAATGGCCGAGGCAGAAGACAAAGTTGCAGAAAATAGCGGGCATCACCCTGAAAACAAAGATGATTTAGCACAACCTAAGAAAAAACTCGGTGAACTTTTGTTAACGGAAGGTTATATTAACCAAGCTCAATTAATTCAAGCCCTCTCTGAAGGTAAAAAGCAAGGGACACCTTTGGGTTCAACGTTGTATAAACTTGGTTTTATCACCTTAACCCAGTTGAAAGAAACACTGCAAAAACAACAGGGATATGACACTGTTAATGTAGAACAATTAAATATTCAGGACAACATAGTAAACCTTTTACCTGAATATTTCATCAAAACAAACAAGGTAATTCCTATTTCCACGGATGGAAGGAATCTTATTGTCGGGATGGTTAATCCTAAGGATATAAAAATCTTAAAAGATATCGTGTATCTTACAGGTCAAAAACCAAGGGCATTGCTGATTACTTATTATGAGTTTCAAAATTTTATTGATTCAGTTTATACTCATTCAAAAAAAGAAACCGAAGACATTATTCAACAAATAGAAGATGAGACGCTTGAAATAGAAATAGAAGAGTCGCTTTGGGAACAAGTGGAAAGAGAATTGCAGGATCATAGCGGTTCTGTTGCAAAATTTGTTAACAAAATTATTACAGATGCCATAGATAACAAAGTAAGTGATATTCATATAGAACCCAGACTGGCAAATTATGTCGTCAGGTATCGTAAAGATGGAATTTTAAGCCGTATTGTTGATATTCCTCCAAAAGTAGAGCAAGCGATTTTAACCAGATTCAAGGTTTTGGCAAGAATGAACATAGCAGAACATAGACGCCCACAAGACGGGACATTTTCAATTAAGTACAGAAATAATGCTTACGATTTCAGAATAAATTCTTTGCCTGTGGGGGGCAAGGAGAAAATGGTAATAAGAATTTTGGCTCCTGCAGTAAGCGTAAGTGCTGCGGATAGAAAAATCAACTTAATTGGCGGAACAGTTGAAGATATTGAAAAAATAACGAAAATGATATCATGTCCTAATGGTATAATTTTAACATCCGGTCCTACAGGTTCGGGGAAAACTACTACTTTATATTCTGTTTTAAAGACTTTAAATGAGGAGGATGTTAACATAACGACAATTGAAGACCCTGTGGAAATAAAACTTGAGGGGATTAATCAATCTCAAGTTAATGTAAAGGCAGGAATTACATTCGCATCTTGTATGAGAGCTATTTTAAGACAGGACCCTGATATTATACTGGTAGGTGAAATAAGAGATTATGAAACATTAGAGGTTGCCATTTCAGCGGCATTAACGGGGCACTTGGTTTTAAGCACAGTTCACACCAATTCTGCCGCCGCAACGGTTACACGTCTGATTGAAATGGGTGCAAAGGATTATTTAATATCTTCAACTCTTTCAGGTATAATTGCTCAAAGATTGGTGAGAAAGCTTTGTGACGATTGTAAAGAGGAATATTATCTTTCCCATGAGGAAGCTAGTAAAATTTTACTTGAGGAAGATGAAATCCAAAAAGTTATGAAAACTAAAGTTTACCGAAAAAAAGGTTGTCATAAATGTAATCTTAAAGGTTACAAGGGAAGACTCGGCGTTTATGAAATTATGCCAATGAATAAAGAAATAAAAAAAATGATTGCAGTTGGGGCTCATGATATTGAGATAGAAGAAGCTGCAGTTGCCTGTGGAATGAAAACTCTTAACCAAGCTTGCTTGGGGCACATTTTAAAAGGATTGACCACTGTTGAGGAATTTGTAAGAGTTTTGGGAATAGTTAGCGAATAAAGGGGAATCCTGTGGGAATATATAACTATATAGCATTAAAAAATAATAAAGATATTGTTAAAGGTAAGGTTGAGGCAGAGAATCTCAAGGAAGCCCGCGACAATGTACGAAAATTAGGATTTTTACCTACAAAAATATATGAAGAGGCTAAGGCTTCCTCCGCAAATAAAGTTGCGGCTAAAAAAATACAAAAATTGGGGCTTCAGGATAGGATAGAGTTCACATCAACTTTTCAAATGCTTGCACAATCTGGGATTCCGGTTATTGAATCTTTGGTTTTCATAGAAAACGATGCTGCAAAATTAAAAATAAGATTGGTTGCAAAAGAGCTTAGGAGGCAAATAATGGCCGGTTCAACTTTTGCAGATACAATCGCGAAATATCCTCAAGTTTTCGGACAAATTTATATAGGTCTTGTCAAAGCAGGAGAAGACGCAGGAGAATTAGAAAGGACTTTAGAAAGATTACTGGAATTGTTAAAAAAAGAAGCTGCTATAAAATCCAAAGTTATAGGTACATTAATGTATCCTGCATTTGTAATTATTCTTGCGATGTTTATTGTTACGGTAATGCTTGTATTTGTTTTTCCTGCATTTAAGGAGCTGTTTGAAAATCAGGGTAAGGCTCTTCCGTGGATTACTGCTACGCTAATGTCTTTAGGTGAATTCCTTAAAGCATATTGGATTTTAATTCCGATTATTTTTGCTACAGTTATTTTTGGAACCACATTTTTACTTACTTGGCCGCCAAGTAAGCGAAAAATAGACAAATTTGTTTTAAAAATCCCATTATTAACCGACTTAATCCAGTTTTCAGATTTTTCAAACTTTATAGCGGTTATGCAAGTTGCATATGATGCGGGGATTCCAATTGTAGATTGTTTGTATTTATCCAATTTGACATTGACTAATTACACACTTCGCGATAAAATAGCAACAGCAACAAACAAAGTTCAACAAGGTCAGCACTTATCAATGGCTTTAAAAACAACTCAAGTTATGCCTAGAATGATTTTGTTTATGATTGCGACTGGCGAGCAGTCAGGTCGTTTGGGTGAGATGCTTCTACAAGCGACAGTGTATATTGATCAAAAATTGGATAATATTATAGATATAATGACAAAAATGGTTGAACCTATTATGTTAGTAGTAATAGGAGGTATAGTATTAGTTTTGGCATTAGCACTTTATCTCCCGCTGTTTCAATCATACACAAACTAAAAAGGAATAAGACATGGCAAAAGAATTAGAAAATGAATATGGCAATGATGATTTTGTGACAGGAGTATGGTCAGAGAGGGTTTTGGTCGTTACTCAAGATTATGAAATCAAAGGATATGTTTTTATGCCAAGGACGGGAAGAAAAAACCGTGTTTTGTCAGATATTTTAAACGGATTAAAGCGTTTTGTGGCAATAAAAGACTGTGAAATAGCGCATAGACTTATTCCAAACAGAAGAACGGAATATCACAATTTTTTACAACTTAACTTAAACTCGATTATATTACTTCGCCCGACGTTAGAAGAAGAATAACGGCAAGGGAGGAAAAAGGGGAAAGTAATCGGTGAGTAGTGAGCAGTAGGTCGGGCTTTCAGCCCGACATCATGAGTTTTTAAAAAATCACAAAACTATTCAACTAAAACAAAAAATCCCCACTGTTTTTCTTCAGTAAGTAGGGTACGGATTTAACCGCACCGTCTTGGTTGTACACATTAGTCTTAGGGAGGGCTGAAGCCCACCCTTGCTCGGTATAAAAACCATTATTAAAATGGATATTAAAAACTTTTTTTTCATAAAAAAATTATAAACCAAAAAAATATCAAGTTGCAATCAAACCATAACCGAGGGTTCAACGGATAAGTTAGTGAAAAGTTAATATAATTGAATATTAAACCCTGACAAACCCTGAAGTTCATGCATAGTAAGATAAAGTTTGGCAACAACAAAATCTAACATCGCGTCATCCTGAATTTATTTCAGGATCTAACCAACTTGCTGATGATGGAAAGATGCTGAAATCAAGTTCAGCATGACGTGGAAGAGAGCGCCTGAAATGGTTGTTCCGCCTAGATTTGGAGCTTCGAGCATCTTGAAAATTAAGTAATGAGTGTATTCCATGGATTTTTCGCAAGAACCATAATCGATTGAATGTTGCTGTGTTGGCAAACCCAACCTACTATTCGATTTAAGTCAGGCCTTGATTGCAATTATGCCTAATTGCAATCAGCGAAAAAGCCAATATTCTTAAAGCCTTTGCCTTCTTTTTTAGTAACTAATCACCAGAAATCAATTAAGGTTAAAATCCTTTAGCAATAGGCGTTCGCACCGCCTCCTCCCCTGCGGCAGCTCCTCTTCTTGGCGAGTTTGCGAGCCTTAGAATGGAGGGTGTCGACTTGTCGACGACGAGGATAGGATTTCAACGCGAGGCACGAGTGTATGAAATCCTTGGTGGAGGGT
>CAISJE010000145.1 GCA_903885635.1 uncultured bacterium | reverse complement strand
TGTTTAAAAGGTGATTAATGATGTTTTAAAAATTCATATTGCTTACACTAATTTTCATACTTACAGCATGAAAATTAAAATATTATACTTTCTTTACAAACATAAAAAGTGTTAATTGTTATAAAACAACTTCCTCGGGCTATACTTTATTTAAACAATATATATAATATTAATCTTTCTTAAAATATTTGATGAGTAGTATTGCGGAAAAAAAATTTAGAGTTACGATATTAAAAATTTTACTTTGTTTTTTATCGTAGTTACACAGATTATATCATATTAAACAAACAGAAGGAGTATTGAACAGATGATTACAGCAATCTCAAATTCGAACGGATGCAACTCTAAGGTTAATTCAGCCAATTACAATTCAAGTAATGAAACAAGAAAGGCAAATAATTCTAGCCGAGTTAGTGATTCGTTTGCCAATGCGAAACAAGTTTCGTTTAAGGGAAATTTAGCAAAAGTAGGTGAAAATCTTTTAGGTGATGCCGGTTCAAAAATCGGTGGTAAAGTCAGAAGATTAGGTGAAGAAGCATCAGAAGCTATTGGCAGTACCTTCAGAAAATTGGTAGGAAAAAATGAACTACCTGCCGCAGAAAAACCTAAAATTGCTCCGTATGATAGTGTTGACTTGTCCAAATTGAAAAAATCTGCGAAATTGCTTGAAAATCCGAATGTGCCTGAATCACAAAAGAGGCAAATAGAAGATGCCATAAAATTTGCAGAACAACATAAAAATCCTGATGTAAGTTACTCCCATAACTGCGACCAAATGATTGATAGAGCTAATACTAATGCTCAAAACAACATAAGTGATAGTACAACAAGCTTTGGTGCAGGAGGTGGAGAGTACGATGGTGGTGATTTAGAATGTGGGTCAGTAGATATTGATTTTACTTCATTAATGTCTCTTCTCGGAAGTTAATTTTTAAATTTCGCCTAATGTTGATAAATATTGCTTATTTGAATCGATAACATCTTGATTTGTTTTAATAATTATTATTGAAGGTTTCTTTAAAACTTTTTTGGATAGATTTTGAATATCATCTATGGTTATGCCATCTAGTGTTTCAAAAAGATTTCTTGTTTCGTTAATTCCATATTTATAAATTAAATTATTTCTAGATTCTGAATATTCTAAATCCTGTATTACCTGGCTTTTAAATATAGTTTTAGCTTCTTCAAGTTCTTCGTTTGTAACAGGCTTGTTAATAAAATCATCTATATTTTTTCTAAAAATATTTAAAACTTTTTGAAGATTTTGAGCATTACTTCTCTCTAAAGGTAAATTTGATATTAATGATAAATAGCCTAATCGGCCATCTGTCCCAAATATAGCACCAGTTGTATAAGAAAGCCCCTGCTTTTGTCTTAGTTCAGATTCAAGTCTTGAATTTCTTTCTCCACCTAAAATAGATTTTAATAACTCTATTTCTATATTTTCTTTTATATTACCTGTTTGAGCAATTTGAAAAGTTTGTTCAATGACGGCATCAGAATCATCTATAACCTGTGTCATAATTTTTGTTTTACAAATAGGAACAACTGAAACTTTATCTGCAATAGTAATATTTTGTTTAGGTTTTAATTGAGGAATATTTGAACCAATAGCGTCAAGAATTTCCTTCTTTTGATCTTCAAAAGTTTCTTTTGGTATAACTAAAATAGCTTTTCCTTGAGAATTTGTAATTAATTGTTTATGAAGATTAACAACATCTGCTAATTTAATATTGTCTATAGCTTTAGCATACTCTTCGGGAGTAAGACTATCTAAAGAGTTATCAACATAATTATAATCAGAATATTTTTGTTCATTGATTGTTGTATTTGCTTTATCATAAGTTATTTTATGATAGTCTTTTAACATTTTTTTAATTTTATTCAATGATTCTTGAGTTAAAGAAGGTTTCAGTAAACTTTCTTTAACAACATTAATTAACTTGTTAGAATATTCTGTTGTACAGGTTGTTATTAACCCTAGCTCATTAAGTTTTAATTTTAATTCTGGGTCTGAAATAAAAGGATATTCTGATTTATAATTATCAAAATTATTAATTATCATATGAGCAAGAATTTTCATTGTTCCAGGTTTTATATTTTGAATTTCGTTTGATACAAAGTCTAATCTAAAAGAAGTTTTTGCAATTGCAGGAGATGTATCAACAATTAATTGTAAATTTGTATCAGGATATTGATATTCAACTATATTTGAAGTGTCAAGAGTTTTTTTATTTCCTGTAAAAGATGGCTGAACAGGATTTGTCGATTTAGGGGTTTCGTGTGTAACTACAACTACTGCCTTGTTTAAATCAAAATATTTTTTAGCAAAATTCTGTAAATCTTCTTTTCTTAATTTATCAATCATTTTGGGATATTCAAAAAAGTCTATTTTGTTCGAATATAAAAGCTTCTCTCCACCGAGTATACTCATCACGTAAGAGCTTTCGTTAAATGAAGTAAAATTTTCTTTTAGGTGCATTTTTAATGATTCAAAATCCTTGTCCGCTATTGGTTTTTGAGCTAAATTATAAACGTAT